>JAAZGH010000253.1 GCA_012511325.1 Clostridiales bacterium
ACATATCACATACAATAAGGCTTACGGTCATGATTCGCAGGCAAGTTTTAGAGTATTTAGTGGCGGAGGCATTTATGTAGATGCTTCTCACAGAATTGCATCTAACGACTATCGAGGTAAGCCTGGCAAGTTAATCCTACACCGTGTAGTAATAACACAAAACCACTCCGATTATCAGGGCGGCGGCATCGCTGCCTGCCCTACCGGTGAATCCAATGTAAACTTCAATCTCGGCAATGGAACGGCAATTTATAATAATACCGCAATGCCCTCAGTAGGTTCTTATGACGAAATTGGAATCCAAAGCACAGATCCAAATGCTAGTAATTTTGTAACCGATACCGTTTTGGGTGGTGGTGAATATAATTGGCAGGAATATGAATCAGGTGTATGGACAAACTATTACAATCCTTTAACTGACAGCAGTCCTGCAATTATAACAGCCAAAAGTCTGGCGCCCGTCTGGATTACCAACAACCACGGTTATCTGGGGGGAGGTATCGGGAATAACGGTATCATTGAAATTGGTGGTCAACTTGACGACACCACGATCTCAATAACTATTACCAAGGAGTGGGTAGGCGAAAATATACCTCGTCCTGATTATATTGCCGTACAGATCTTACAGGACGGAGAACCTTATGGTGACTTAATCAAAATCTACAAGACGATAGATTCGAATAACCAGGAAATTTGGCCAACCTGTTATGTGGACGGTTTGCCTGGTGGACACACTTATACCATTGAAGAAGTCCCGATTTTTGGTTATAGCAGCGAAGTAACAGCAAATGAAAACAACTTTACTATAACCAATACCAGTGTTGATTTTGGGGTTGTTAAAAAGTGGGTTGGGGATGAAGAGGCGAATCGTCCGGATTCGATTGAAGTTCAACTTCTACAGAATGGAACACCTTATGGGGAGCCAGTGCTGCTTGATGCAACCAATAACTGGTCCTATTTTTGGACGGATCTGCCTGAAACAGATGAGCACGATAATCCATATGAATACTCAGTACAGGAGATTGATGCTCCTGATGGCTATTATATTTCAAGCAGCGAACTTGTTCCCGAAAGCGGAATGTGGGAAATTACAAACACGAAGATTGAGACAACTACTATCTCTGCAGAAAAACGATGGGCTGAAGGCACTACACCAACCAACAGCATTACACTCCAACTTAAGGCAGATGGCGAAAATTATGGCGATCCGGTTGTTCTGAATGCTGCAAATAATTGGTTCTGTCGCTGGGAAGACCTGCCTAAATATACTGCGGAACAAGCTCCAAATGGCACACCCATTGTTTATACAATAACTGAAATCAGTATTCCCGGATACCAAACCAGTATAGTACAAACCGATCCAAGTCAAGCAAGCGCTAGCTGGACTGAAGCTGCTGCTTTGGAAGATGGAAAGACCTACTTATTGGTTACTGCCAATGGAGCACTGGCAGGAAGAAGCGATTATCAGCTCCAATGGCTGAATGTTTCGAATGAGTTGCTCACCGGCGGGACACCTATCCAGGCGGCTCTGTGGACTTATAGTAGTACTGGTTCGACGCTAAGAAACGGAGATGGGAAATATCTTGTACTTGGAGATTTATCTGGTAGTTATGTTTTCTTTACTAACACTACAAGCAGGCTAATTAATATTAATAATGGACGGTTATCGGCAACCGGAGGGAGCAGTACAAGATATTTCACAGGTAACTTTAATCAGTACAACTATGGAATTACATCGAACAATTCTTCTGAGGCGATAATATTTACGCTTTACACCCTAGAAAACGACACCGAAAACTGGGGTGAGACCCATTATATCGTGACCAACGAAACAGAACCGTCTTATGTCCTTCCGGAGACCGGCGGACCCGGCACAACTTGGTATACCGTAGGAGGCATCCTGCTGATAACATCAGCGCTTCTTCTATTGTATTTATATAAAAAACGCAGAGAGGACACTCTTACGTCCTGCTGATGTTTTAGTGTTAGAAAAGTTTTAAAAAATAAGAAAGGGATCAAAAATGAAGCACACAAAAAAACTAGCCAGTCTACCGCTAATGCTTGCCATGGTAATGATCCTGGCTACCACTGCCTTTGCAGCAACTGTGACGGTACCTACCGATGGCATCCTAAAGGATCACACCTTCACCGCTTATCAAGTTTTCACCGGTCGTGAGGAAGATGGCGTCCTATCCGACATTCAGTGGGGTAACGGAATTGACAGCTCTACATTCCTTGCAGCACTGAAAGCCGATACTGATTATGGTAATTTGTTTACCGCTTGTACTACCGCTGCTGATGTGGCTAATGTGCTTAGTGAGAACAAAACCAATACTTCGTTTGCTAACCGAGTCGCTAAGTTAGCCGAGAAGAACAGGATAACCTCTCCCATAGATATGGGCAGTACTCTAAGCCCCGGCCCCAGCACGTTGCATGACGGATATTATCTGATCGTGGATACCACAGACGATGTTGGCGAAGGTGGTGCATATAATGCTGCTCTGCTAGAGGTGGTGGGTAATATTGATATAACTGTAAAGACCGATGCTCCATCTGTGGAGAAAAAAGTTTTTGAAAACGTCAAGTTCACCAGAGATGATGGCTATGGAGCTGGCTACAATGATGTTGCCGACTATAATATGGGAGATGCAGTTCCCTTCCATCTAATCGGTCGTGTACCGGATATGAGCCGTTATGACACTTATAAGTACATCTTCCATGATACGCTATCTAATGGCCTAACCCCTCCTTCAGTGGGAGATATCGCGGTATACTTGTCCAGCGATAAGATCGTTGATGTGAACGACAGCGTGATTCATCCGATAGTACCTAGTCCGCATTTTGAGGTCTCTATAGAGG
>JAAZGH010000254.1 GCA_012511325.1 Clostridiales bacterium
GCCTGCCGTATGAAATGGATCGAATGTTTTCCGATAAATCCGAATGGGTACTATCTCCCTCAAACTACCGGGCTGCTGGTAATGAACGTTATTATGACAGGGGTCCCGGTTGCTGTGATGGACTGTGCCTGGCTGACCGCTATGCGTACGCCGGCCGTTACGGTGCTGGCAGCAGCGGCTTTACATCCGGACGCGACAACTTTCGGTATGTTTGGTTGTGGCGTGCAGGGCACTGAAAATGTCCGTTTCGTTGGCCACACTTTGAAAAAATTGGAGCGCATCTATATATATGACATCATCCCTGAGCGGATGGACGAGCTGATCGAAAAGGTCAAGGATGAAGTTGATATTGAGATCATTAAAGCTGAACCCGAAGAGGTCGTCAAAAGCTCCGAGGTCCTGAGCTCTGCAACCATTTGTGTCCGCGAGCCCATCTATTTCGGCAAAAAGGAATGGGTCAGCAAGGGGCAGACTATTTTGCCTTGCGATCTCAATACTTTCTGGGATCCGGAGATTTCCCTGGAAGCGGATAAATATATTGTCGACAGTATTGGTGAGCATCAATTGTTTGACGATATGGGTTACTTCCCCGATGGTCTGCCGGAGATTTTCTGCGAAACCGGAGAGATTTTAGCCGGACTCAAGGAAGGCCGCACCAGCCCGGATCAGCTGATTGTCTGCAGCAACATCGGCATTTCTACCAACGATGTCTCTATGGGACACAAGATCCTGTTCAAAGCCATTGACATGGGCCTGGGCATCAAGCTCAAGCTCTAAACCTTCGCACCTTAATTGCTCAATATTCCCGACTTTTACTTGCTGTCGGCGGCTCACGCAGTTTCCCGGCAAACCAAAAGACGAACAGTTATTACAGAGGTCAGCCCAGCGGGCTGGCCTCTTTTATCCTTTTGCTCCCTGGTTGCCCGATTTTTTATTGCAAACTTTTGCTAACAAAAATCTATCAGTTGGTCGCTATCGTAGGTTGCCCTGCAGGAGGTTCATGGTTCATACCGATAAATTTCAGCGATTAGCGATTGTTTGCCATAGATAGTGTTAATTCTCGTTGTAACACATATCAATGAGATACTTTATGCTTTCAAAATCCTTTGCGTTTTTAATTGTTACTTCTGAGTCTCCGGTTCCCCAATGTCCTATGTTACGAACATCGCGCAAAATACCCTTGGATTGCTCCTCAGGAAGATTATCAGGGTTCAACCTCATGTAAAGAAGAATGCTCTTTTGCCGAATTTCAACACAAACAATATTCTTAATTTTCTTGTAAGCACAGTATAATTTTAGCTGATTTTCAGACACATCATCCCCAAGCGATAAAATATAATCGCGAATTTCATAATATATCTCCCGAAGCTCACTACTGGTCCCAGCTAATTGCTCCGCAAAGGTTTTATCCGCTGTCTTTTTTGTCTGGGTAGTATCACCACTGAAATCTATAATGGGTTTGACATCAGGCGCATTTATCTGCTCAAACAGGATAAGCCCGTCCCCAAATTTTTTGTACTTAATTAGTCTAATATTCTTCTGCATCTGATTGACTGCGTGTTCATCAAACTTGGTAAAGTCGCTTGCTATACATATAACGCATGGGATAGACCAATCAATTTTGTTCGCTATATCCATTCCAAGTTTTTCGATGGTCAGCAACTTAAACTCAGCCTTATGATCCATTAGCCAATCAAGGTAAAACAAGCCTTGATTGATGACATTTTCATTTTGGTTGCGCTTATACTCAAATATAACCGGACAATAATTTTCATCGATACCAAGGCTATCAATGCGTCCGTTCGGGATCGAAAACTCGGATTGCAGAAACGTCACACCAAAAAAAGTACTCATGTTTTTCTCAACAAGTACTTGCAACTCACGCTCAAGTTGAAAGGAAGTAGGTGACAACTGCAACACCTGCCCATTGATTGAAAAAAGGTTTATATCCCCCATATTCTCTCCTTTCGTGACAATACAATTATATTTCTCATCACCTACATCCAAAAGCCATTTTCAAAGGCTTTCAGAAATTGGAACTTATTCTCAGCTGCGCCGAACGAAATCACTATTAAACTCACTCGTCTCACGGAACTTTGTACTATTCCCACTCGGTCACTGGATACGTAACTTAAACGATTTTGTTTATATGATGTGATTCCGTTTATCTCTATTACACCAGTTATCCTTTTTCTCATGGTTGCCCGATTTTTTGTTGCCAATTTGTTGCCAAGAATTTATTCTAGCTATTGCAGATTCCCGAATCACCTAAACTACATTGCACCGAATGTTATGCAATATACGGTGCAATCACAATTTATGGATCTCTGCTTCCAGAGAGCCAATTGTCTCCATGATATCTTCAAACCTCGGTCTTTCTCCCATAATCATTTCTCTCATTTGCTCGTATTCTTTTTTCAATTCTTCAAGTTGATAATTTTCAAGAACTAATTTTATTTGGCTTTTTGTTGCCTCCTCATATTTCGCCCATTCTCTCGGATAAAACTTTTCCTTAAATTCTGCAACCTTCTTCAACAAGTATAACTGTGCGAATGGGCAATTAAAAACCTATAACACTTTTGGTTGATTTAGATTTAAAACATACTGAAGTCACCGATGGTTTAATTAAGCGTATATTTTTACTATTCTCTAGGCTTCTTTACTTTTTAATATATCGATCCATTTTAATAAAATTGAAATTGGTATCGTCATTCTGGCTGTTACATTTTCACCTTTTCTATCTTCAATAAATATGATTTGAGTATTAACAAATTCATAAATACAGAATCTTCCATGTGCAAGGCCATTTCTAATATGCCTAAAAATACTTAGAAAAATATTGTTGCATACATCTTCAAATGTTATCTTTATTTTATCATTGATCAATTCCATATCATCTAAACCTAAAGCAGTAATTGATTTCTTAGAATCATTTACACTATTAAACTTCCGTACACAATGCTCATAATCATCAACTGTATCTATTAGTTCTTGTTTAAGACCCCCCCTTTTTTGCCAGCAATCTACTCCCCAATAGTTTTTTATATCGTAAAACTTAGCTGAAATAGGTTCTTTATCTTTAATAGAGGGATTCTCGATAATATAAAATCTCAATATTTTGAAATAATCATCAGGCTCTATTTCGCATTTATTTTCCTTAAATTTATTCTCCGGAAATGTTTTTGTAGAGCCAGATAAATCTTTAGGAAAGCTACTTCTTTGTAATACAAGCTTTCCATTTTGAACTTTGAAAAAATAGGTATTATTCTTAGACTTACCTTCCTTTTTATAGTGAATTTTGATAAAGAAAATCCCTTCAGAATTTTTACTGAAAAAGTTGTTCTCAGATATTAATGTCTTATTTTGAATCTTATTGTCAGCACCAACTTTAATTATTTCTAATTTATCGACTTTTTCATTTAGCTTATTATTTAAAACTTTAAGATCATTGTTTTCTTTTTTCACTACAAAATTACAATTTTTATCATAATCCATAAACTCCTCCAACAATCAAATCGAACTGCTTGAGATACGGAAGGCCTTTAGACTGTCTATACAGCAATTCAAAATATTTGTCCGTAATCTGCAGAGCGCATTTCTAAGCCACGTTTCAGATTCTTAAACTCACTCCCATTCGATTACGGGACACTTAACTTAAACAATCATGTTTATCCGATGTGGTTCCGCTTCTCTCTATTTCACCTGTTATCTCTTTCCTTATGGCTACCCCATTTTATGTTGCCAGATTGTTGCCACGGATTCGTTCTTAGCTATTGCAGAGTCTGTCATATGCCTTTTTAATTATCTGTGCCATTAGGTGACGTCTGACATTTAAAAATTCGAAGTAATCCATGTTACGGAAATCTTCAGGGATAGGGATAGCATTCTGAGCACAGGTTTTTCTATACTCTTCATCACCCAACTTCGCGCGATAATCCTCGAAATACTCGTTCGGTGGTTTGTCTGCAATATTTATATTTGTGTTGTAGTCCAAAAAGGTGAAATTAGCTGTTTGGTTACGATCTCTGTCATTCTTAATACCAAGATTTGCTAGATAATTTTTGGGAAATATGTGGTGCTTATCAAGAGCATTCTTTGTGCCGCTTGAACCCGGTAAGAAAATACTAGAGAGTGGAGTTGTGCTATAAAGCATCGTGGTTCCTAAAATAATTTGAGACGCTACAAAACCGTACCAACTCGGAGAAATGCTTGCAGACGTTGTCAGATCCATTGGCAGAGTAATATTGAAATAGTCTTCTGTCAGTCTTGAATCTATCACATTTTGCAGGTAATCTACTAATGCTTCTGCTGTTTCAATGGTCTCCATGTCGGCAAACTGCGCTTCCACATCCGTTTCAGTACTACCAGTATAAAAAGACGTCAAAGCACTCATAAAGAACCACTTTTTAATGAGCCTCTTGAGCGCGAGAGCATCCATTTCATAGTCATACTTTGCTATAAGATAGAGGACATAGCTGAAAACTACAGCATTGGAAGATGCAATTAATCTGTCTGAGATGTACCCTGTCTCTTTGAGAGTATTTAAGAAGCCATGCCAATTGTTGAGATCTAAAACCTTATCCAAGGCCTTATTAAAAATTCCAAAATTTTCTTCCCGAATTTGATCACTGGTTTCTCCAGTCTTTAGATCCTTGCCTCGCAAAATCATATAAGCATAGCGAAGCCTGGCCCGCCGGAATCCTACTCCGACTACCATTCGTACTATATGAGAGGGATCAACTGAAATTAGATGATTGTAAGAAGTGTTTTTACCTGGAATTCTTGAATCCGCACAGAATTTATCAATAAGGTCGCGCTTCTCTTTTTCATAAACAGAAATCAGAGTCAAAATAAAGTCGTTTTCAGTTAGTTTTTGTCCCGCAGAGTTAACGCGAACAAAAATTTCAGCCACATCCTCTTCGCTAGTTTCTTGACTGATCCTCAGTGTTGGGATTTGATATAACTCCAAATTCAACAGATCATTTATACTCGCTTCAATATTATTTTCATCGTCATCGCTAAGAACTTGCTCATTTCTACGTTGGTGACTGTCATTTAAGTTTTGAATAAAGCTTTTTCGAAACTTGGCAACCGTATTGTTTTCTTTTGCTAAAAACAGTTCACTGATGTCTGGAATATATTCTGCATCCCGTTGGATAGCATTTGTCCAAACCTTAAACTCCTTTGTCATAGGTTTGTAGCTAATTCTAATTTTTCGCTCTTGAAATTTGCTATCTTTCACGGTAACTCCGTACATGGAAGCAACTAGTGCGGTTAAACGCTGCTGACCATCAATTACCAATTCTTTTGGAACTTTAAACGCTTTTTCGCCAATGCCAATGCTTTCCTTCTTATCTTCATATTCGAGAGGAGATTCCCATAACATGATGTAACCGACTGGATAACCTTTCATCATTGAATCGAACAGGTTACGTACCTTGTTGTCTGTCCAAACAAAAGGACGCTGTAGATCAGGAAGCCCAATTTTGCCATTGCGAACGTCTTTTATTAAATCAGACAAATTTTGTAGCACATTGTTGTAAGTAGTTTTTGCCATCTAATCTTCTCCTATCTGAATACAAAAATTGTCACTTTCATTGTCACCATCATATCTACTCCCACTCGATCACGGAACATGTAACTTAAACAATTATGTTTATATGGTGTGTTTCTGTTTGTCTTTATTATCCCAATTATCTATTTGCAAATGGTTGTCCGATTTTTTGTTGCCATGGATTTGCTCTTTTCATTTCCATATTTGGGACTCCACGCCAGTTATTTTAATCTGCTGTGTCCAAACAATTGGGGTTAAGTTTAGATTTCCATTTTTTGCTTACAGGATCTGTTATTACACCGTCACAAACTATCCGTCACTAATTTCTTTTATATATCTATACCCTCTCCTGATATATCGTCATTACAGCTTCCATGATAATATCCCAAGAAATATTCTGTGCGTATCCATAATGAGATTGGTAAAAATGCCATAGCTTTTTCATATCATCGCTGTTCTTTATTTCATTCAGGGCAGACTCTGCGTGTTTTATAAGCTCCGTGCTTCCTCGTATTTGTGCTGTTGCCTCAAGTGCATCTTGAAAGAGATGTTTTGAAATTTCCGATTCATAGAGCTTTCTCAAAATATAGATATCATAGAAGTCACGCATGCGTGTATTTGTCAGATGTCTTCTCACAATAGTTTCCAATTTCTCTGCTAAAACGGTCTCAAGGTTATATGAGAGCAACTGAATATACCTGTCTTCAAACATTAATTTATATGAATATCGGATGGCACCCGGAGTTATAACATCTCCCGTCGATATATCGACTTTAAGAGGCGTTATAGTTCCATCAAACAAGGCATCCATGCCGACTCGTATACCCGGATATTCAGCCTCATCCATAATATAATCGAGGCTCTTAATACGGAAAAGAACACCGTCCTCAAGGGGGATAGC
>JAAZGH010000101.1 GCA_012511325.1 Clostridiales bacterium
ACACAAAACAAGTATTATGTCTGTGATATGGGTCTTCGCAATGCGCTTATTCAATACCGTCAGCTTGAAGTTTCCCGTGCGCTAGAAAACATCGTCTATGTGGAACTCATAAGGCGTGGTTATATCGTCGATATAGGGAAAAATAGAAATGAAGAAATTGATTTTGTTGCAAGAGATGCAGAAGGAAGAAAAAATTATATTCAAGTCACTTACAGTATTGAGAATTCAAGTGTAAAAGAGAGAGAACTGTCCTCTTTCCGTGGCTTGGATGACGGTTATAAAAAGATACTCATAACAATGGACAGGACTCCATTTTCAAACTTAGAAAAAGGCTATCGTCTGTTAACAATTTTAGACTTTTTGGAAAATAATAATTCTATTGAGAACGCATAGGGCAACTATACGCAAAACTTAAAAATACAGCAAGTTTTGCGCACAGGATGACTCATGCACTACCGATTAAACCTTTAAAAAATGCATATATGTTTTCTTGGAGTGATACTGGTTTGAACGAAAAAGTTTTATTTTAAGATTTTTCACCCGGAACGGCGATCACTGGCACTTTTTTATCATCTGCTTCCAATCACAGCGGGCAAAACACCTTTCAGAGCGCCTTCGCAAAAAGACTTGCGAATAGAATACCTATAAAACAAACAAAGGCAGACCGGTAATTCCATTTGTGCTAACATTGAAAGATAGAGTCCATTCGATGATCCTGCAGTTACAATATTCAGACGCACCGGCGCTGCAGGATATGAGAGGTGTGCCGGAAACACGCCCAACCTGCTGTAGCGGAAGCTAGGCAAAAGGAAATGATATGTTAAGACTTACTGGAACAACTGCCAGGGGCATCCGTGCCCCGATCATTCGTGAGGGTGATGATCTCGTGTCCTTTGTGGTGGACAGCGTGATCAAAGCATCTCAGGCCGAGCCTTTTGAGCTGAAAGATCGCGATGTGGTGGCCATCACCGAGGCCATCGTGGCCAGGGCACAGGGCAATTATGCCACTGTCGATCAGATCGCTGCCGATGTGGCAAGCAAGTTCCCGGCGGGCCGCGCCGGCATTGTCTTTCCGATTTTGAGCCGCAACCGCTTTGCGACCGTGCTCAGGGCGATCGCCCGGGCGCTTGACTCGCTGACCATGCAGCTGTCATACCCGCGCGATGAAGTCGGCAATGCTCTGGTGACGATTGAACAGCTGGACGATACGGGTATCAATTATTATGGCGAGACCTTGACCGAGGAGCGGTATCGTGAGCTCTTCGGCTCGAATCCCCATCCATTCACCGGCGTTGACTATATCGAACTCTATCATGAAATCTGCCACAGCGAAAACTGCAACTTGCGTGTGATCCTTGCTAATGATGTGCGAGAGATTCTGCGGCATGAAACGGATGTCCTAACCTGCGATGTACATAGCCGTCAGAGATCAAACCGGCTGCTGACGGCTGCCGGTGCGAGGCGGGTCCGCAATCTGGCCGGTCTGATGACGTGTCCTGTGACGGGCAGCGGGTACAATGCGGATTACGGTATGCTGGGCGCTAAAAAAGACGCCCCGGAGCTGGTTAAGTTATTCCCGCGCGACTGCGACATTTATGTGCAGCAGATCCAACAGTACCTGCGGGAACTGACCGGTAAGGAGATTGAGGTCATGATCTACGGCGACGGCGCTTTTCGCGATCCGGTCGGACAGATCTGGGAGCTGGCCGACCCGGTAGTTTCACCGGCATTTACAGCCGGTCTGCAGGGCAAACCTTCTGAGATCAAACTGAAGTATCTGGCCGACAATGAGTTCGCCAATCTGGCCGGGGAAAATCTGGAGCGAGCTGTCAGTGACTTTATCGGCGATATAGATCGGCACCGGGACGAGGAATCTTTTTCGCTGGGTACGACACCAAGGAGGATAACAGATATCCTGGGCTCGCTGGCGGATTTGACATCCGGCTCGGGTGACAAAGGTACGCCAATCGTCCATATCCAAGGTTATTTCGATACCTATGCCGACCAATAATTCCATTTTATGACCAGATCAGTATTAATTGCGATGAGTGGCGGCGTTGATTCCAGTGTGGCAGCGGCGTTGCTGCGGGAACAGGGCTTTGACTGCCAGGCAGCCATGCTGAGAATGCATGGAGCCGAAGATCCGGCAGCGGCAGCGGCAATTTGTAAACAGCTGGGAATCCCCTTTGATTTGCTTGATGCCGGAGAGGAATTTCGAAGTTGTGTTATTGCTGATTTTGTCAGCAGCTATGCCCAAGGTGAAACGCCCAATCCTTGTGTGCGCTGCAATGCCGAGGTTAAGCTGCAAGTTCTATTGCGCGAAGCGGACCGGAGAGGGATTGAGATGGTAGCTACCGGGCATTATGCCAGGGTAAGGCGAAGCAGTGATGCCGATAAAGAGAAAATGGAGGAGAACTGCGGTATAGCGAAGACAGCTGAAGATCGCAAGCTGCTCTTTAAGGCCAGAGACAGGTATAAGGATCAGAGCTATATGCTCTATCGCCTGCAACAAGAACAGCTCGGCCGTTTGCTGTTGCCGCTGGGAGATCTGACCAAAGGCGAGGTGCGGGAGCTGGCGCGGAAACAGGGTCTGGCAGCGGCCGATCATGGAGATAGTCAGGATCTTTGCTTTGTGCCGGATGGAGATTATGCCGCTCTGATTGAGCGGGAACTGGGGCCGCAGGAGCCGGGAGATATAGTGGATGAATCGGGTCGGATTCTGGGCAGGCACAGGGGTTTGATCCATTATACGGTCGGTCAGCGCAAGGGTCTGGGCCTGGCCCTGGGTGAACCGCATTTCGTATTGTGCAAGGAGAAAGCGGCCAATCGGATCGTCTTGGGCAAGGAAGAGAAATTATATACCGATTCTGTCTTGGCTGATAATATTAATCTGATAGCCCTGCCTCAGCTTACCGCGCCCATGGCCGTGACGGCACAGATCCGCTATCGTTCGGCTGAGACTGCCGCCGTGATCAGGCCGGAGTCAACGGAACACATTGTTGCCGCCTTCGAGAGAAAGATCAGAGCGCCGGCGCCGGGTCAATCGATAGTCTTTTACTGCGGAGAAATGGTGGTAGGCGGCGGTATTATCCGGCGGACGGTACCGGAGAAAACAGAGGAAAACTGAATGAAAATTATTTTTTATGGCGCGACCGAGGATGTGACGGGTTCTAATTTCCTGGTCACAACGGAGAATGGCGAGCGTTTTCTGATTGATTGCGGAATGTTCCAGGGCAGTGCCAGTGAGGAAGCCAGGAATCGGCTGGATTTCCCTTATGATATCTCACAATTGGATTTTTTGATTCTGACCCATGCGCATTTAGATCACTCGGGACGGATTCCCAAGCTGGTCAAAGAGGGTTTTGACAAACCGATTTATACGACGCAGGCGACAATGGAGCTGGTCGATATTATGCTCCAGGATTCGGCGAATATTCAATATTTCGATATCCAATGGG
>JAAZGH010000102.1 GCA_012511325.1 Clostridiales bacterium
AACGTGTTGTGGCTGCTCAGTACCAGCTTGTGCGGCTCCGGCAACTCCGTTTTCGCATCTCGCCACCTGCAAGCGTCCAGGGCGGCTAGGATTGTTCGAATGACGTTAGCATTGATCAGAATGGGATAACGCCGCTGTAAGTCCTCTAGTCCGTTTTCAGTGAAGTCAATCGCCGCCTTGATGTTCTCATTCGTCAGTTTCATCTTGTGCCTCCTCTCTTTATCTTTGGCTGTCTGCCTCTCCCTTCTTCTAGTTCGTCAAGGAACACACCTTTGATGCAACTTCTCCCTATTTCTCGTTCTAGTCTCGCTCTTTCTTGAAACACAACGGGAAAATCTTGTCTAATTTCGTTCCAATACCACATACCGCCCTTTACACATCCGATACAGTTATTGTTGTTATATCCAAGTTCATACATTGCTGGCGGTCGCACTCCGAGACTTGCGACAACTTCACAACACTTATCAGCATTTATGTCTTTATCAATTAGTGGAAAGATGTGGTTTGCATATGGAATGCTTTTTTTCAATCGTTCTGCCCTATGTTTTTCATGTGGTAACATTCCCCAAATATAGTGTGTATTGTCTTTTAAGTTTTTACGTTCCCATTTTTCACGTACTTTAATTTTGAGTTCAGTCGTACATCTTGCCCCGTATGGGCTGTTAATAAACCTAGTTTTACGGATTACATCATTAACTGATTGATATTGGTCATTTCGAATAATTTCAGTTTCCAGCCCTAGCACTTCATCGCAATCATGGATAAATCGCAAACTGTCAGGATGTTGGTCGCTGAGATGGATATAAACAGTTTTGCCAATTATGTTTCTCATACAGTACGCCGCTACAAAACTCGGCATCCCGGCGCTTATCCATGCAACTACTTGCTCGCTCATTCCTCCACCTCCACCCTCGTTGCGTTCAGGCAGGCGGCGCATTTGTGAACACCATTAAAATACATTCCTGTTGTTTTCAAAACCTGATCGAATAAGTCACAATAAGAACTAGTGAGCGTCCCATTACCGTTAAGAAACTTACATTCGCCAAATGCTGTGACGCCACACCTTTTGCCGTCCGGCACTTCCACTTCAACCCTGATTTTCATTTCTTGCCCCCGTCCTTTTTGTTAATCTCATGCATGATTTCCCGCATTATAAAAGCCACAAACGCAAAAGAACTAACAGCGGCAATGATAGCCAATATCACAATCATTCCTCTGGTACCTCCACATCCTCAATGCGAAGCTGCTCATTGTACGGGATGAACTTTTTCCCGTCTTTCTTGAGGATTACTGAATCCGTTGAATCTTTATCTTTGTTGATTTCTTTGGAACTTTTGACATTGCAGCTATACTCAATGGGCTTTAATAGCTTTTCATCGCCATCGTCATAGGCAGAAACATCAATGGTCATTGTGATTCTGGACACCACATCTTCATTGGCTTCTTCAACGGCCAGCAACAGTGCATAATCCAAACTCGATTTAATTTTCTTAAAGCACTCATGATCGAGGCTTAGTTCTTTAGCTTTCATCATTTTTTATTCCTCCACTCTTTTGTTTATTTGTTTCAATCCCCAGCCACCGATCCAGCTCACGCTGTTTCCGCTCTTTGTCCAACAATCTGCCCTGGCTGTTCTTCCAGCCACGATCCATCCCGCCGAACGTAGAACCGTTCATTTGCGGCAGGATGCGGTTTATTTTTTGTTCGATTTTATTCATCATCTTTCGTCACCTCATATCTGGTATCCCTCTGGATACTTTGTCGCTAGTGGCCGATATTCTTCAGTCAGCTCATCTTTGTTGGCAGCAACTGACTTTCCGCACGAATCGCATACCATCTTTGGTATTACGTTTTCGTGGAAATTAGCGTCATCATATCCGGTGCCAATCGCAATATGTCCGCAGAATTGGCATTCATATTCCGCCCGGAAGTCACGCCTATGCTGTTGTAAAATTCTTTTTATTTTCATGATTTTTCCTCCCTAATTTTTGGATATTGCAAGCCAAAGGCGGCATTGTAATCAACGAAGGTATCTGCTCCCTCGTAATTGCCACGATTGCTTGTGCGTGCTGTGCCTTTACTGGCACGGCCGTTTCCTTTTGGCATGGCCAGCTCATCATCCCACCTGCCTTGATTAATCCATGTGGCTGGGTTGGGAATAAATCTGCCATTCTCAGTAGTCCACTGCTCAGATTTCTTTTGTTGTTCAACAGCACTAATAATCCGCTCTTGCAGTTCTTTGCTAGGCCTTAGTTTTTCCCATGCCTTCAGTGCCGCTTTCTTGCCAACCTTTTTGGGATAAATTGACCAGAAGTCGTCAAATGACGGATAGATAGTCTTATCTTCTCTTATCTTATCTTCTCTTATCTTATTAGCATGATTCCGCATTGCGGTCGCATCACCGGTCGCATTGCCCTCGCATTGCGGTCGCATTGCGGTCGCATTAGATGCCGTGTTATCAGTGCTTTCAAGTTTTTCTGACTCTTTTTTCCACCTTACATTTGCAGCATTTCTAGCGTCAATTGATCTCTTTTCTGCTTGCTCATCAAGCCGTTGCATTCTGCGAATTAGCGATGGTGACCAGAACGTTTTGCCATTTTCGTCCATTTCAAACAGCCCGATTTCAGTCGCATAACTCACGTATTGCTTGAGCATTGCGTCTGCATTGCCGCCGCATTGCGTGTGGAATGCAATCGCATTAAGACCGTCTTCATCACATGGCAGGATGTATCCGTCTGCACAAAAAAGCATTTCCAAAATTGCCCAGTAAAGGCCATATCCTTCAAGACCAAATTTCATGCGCAACTTAATTATTTTGTGATCTGTAAAAGCATCAACATCATGGATTAAGTAATAACTCTCAAATATTGACACCTCATCACCTCCTCTCAGCCCAGCGATCATCCGGCGATGTAGTGTTCTGCACGGTCACTTGTACGCAATCCTCCGTGCCGTATTGCTTGCCGGCCACGATATGTGTAACCTGGCTGTCGTCATGCCATAAAATACCGTTTAAGGCGTCACAGATGGACTTGATGATGTTGTCCATATCCGGTTTTACAGTCGGGTCTATTTCACCTCTCAAGGCCATTTCTTTGAACGTTTTCGGCTTCGACTTTGGCACCGTAAAGCACGCTCTAATATCCAATGCGAATTGACCGTTTCTATTCCAACTTGTAAGCTCTGCTAATGCTTGCATTGCCGTGACTTTAATCCAGCTTTCATAAGTCAATGTGGCCTCTGGCGTATAAGTACGGGCATGACCGCCCCGTGTCGTGAAACGGGGACGGCCTTTACCCTGCGGCTTGCCCGGAATAACAAAACTAAGCCTCATTGCTCTGCACCAAGTTATCTAACGCAAGCTCAATTTGCTTGTCGTGAACGTCTAAAAAGCAGTCATATATCCTGACCGTTTCCAGCTCGCTAATGGCATGTCTGAGCGCCGTGCGTCTGCATCTAACGGCAAAGTCCCTGTCTTGTTCGCTGTTTCTTACAGCAACAAAGAACCCACCGCCTGGCCTGGCAAAGATGTAATGCCCCTCTTTTCTAAGGGTACGGATATGGCCTCTAATCTCACGGGGTGAAAAGCCCGTCAGTTCAGACAAAGACTTCATGCTGATTGCTCTTTCCCCGTAGTTTGGAATATGAGCAAAGACAAGATCCTTGCCGGTCAGCTTCCCATAGTCAGGAAGCGTTGTATAAATATCTTCTGAATAAATATTCATAGCCATACAGCCTCCGTTTACATATCGAAAGGCAAAGAGGTGGGATCATCTGACATTTCGTCATATAGCCCCTCTTCCTGCCTCTGGTAGTCGTCATTTACATCCCGCTTGCCGTCTGCAAAGTAAATCTCTTCGACAATGACCTCAGTTATGTACCGCTTTTGACCGCTCTGGTCTTCGTAGCTTCTAGGCTGGATGCTGCCGATCACTGCCACTCTCTGACCTTTGCTAAAGTATCTGCTGACAAAATCAGCCTGTTGCCTCCATGTGACGCATGGGATAAAGTCTGTCAGTCGATTGCCGCTCTTATCCTTAAACTTTCTATCTACTGCCAAAGTAAAGGTGCAAACAGACACTTCATTGGACGTAACTCTTAGCTCCGGCTCTTTTGTTAGCCTCCCCATTAAAATTGCTTTATTCATAATTGTTTCTCCGTTAATTAAGTGGTTTTTCCGGCCAGTTCCAGATCTCGGTTAAGCTGGCCGTCAAGGATCCTGATATTTAGCTTTATCGCGTTTATTCGCTCTCTGGTGGCGTCATAACCGGCCTGTGCCACGTCTCTTTGGAATCTTGCATTTGCAACGGTATCCAGACCCCGGCAAACATCTAAGAGAAGAGTTGCCGGGTATCCTTCCGCCCTTCCTTGCAACAACGCCTTTGAGAACTCGACACGATAGCGGTATTCAGCACTAGCCAGCTCCACGCCTCTGTTATCAATATCCGCAGTGACTTTAGATAGCTCGCTTAAAAGGGCGGATAACTCATTTATCGTTGCCGTTGACATTGCTCTCACCGCCCCAATCAGCAAAGAATTTCAGGTATTTGCTCTTGTCCTCACGTTTCAGAGTGTCCGATGTGACGCGGAACATCTTGAGCATGGCTCTCCATGCCGTTGCCCCTTCCGTATGCCCCATAGCCGTCAGTATCTGGTTTTGAATCTCCAGCACTTCATCGTAGCTAAGGAAGTCTTCAGGCTCACTCTTAGGTTTGGGATCCGCAGCGGGCTTTGACTTTCTCGTGCCGGTTGCAGGTTTGCTTTCTGTCTGCTTGCGATATTCGTTAGTGTCGCTGTCTTTGGTATCGTCAATCGCCCAGAGGCCGTTAAGTGCATACTTTCTGGCATAGGATGATGCAGTGCCTGTGATCTGGCTCTCATCCATGCCTTTTTTGCTCTCCTGCTCTCTTGCGAGGGCAGATACAGATAGCGATTCTTCACCATGAGAAACAGTCACGGTGGCCTTGATGTAATGCCAATCCCCACTTAAAACAATTTCATCGCTGATAACCTGCAACAACTCATGCTTAGCCAGTAGCGGCTTCAAGGTTTCTAGAATGCTCTCAGCTGAGCGATAATAAAACTTACCGAAATCGTTATACTGATCTTTAGGCGCCTTAAGTTCTGTCTGCACCTGGATAATGCGTTTAGATAGCTCACTCATGATTTAGCACCTCGCTTTTGTAATAGTCGCAAAATTCGCACGCAGCGCAGTAATCCTGGCACTTCCTGCTCATTCCCGGCCTAAACTCGATATGAGTACCGCCTCTGTGTTTGTTGCTTTCCATCCAGTCTTTGGCCTCTTCCTCACTGTCTAAAACTCGCAAGGCAGTCTTATTAGTGCCCTTCATGACGGCATACTTATCCCCGCTATGCCAGCGCTCATCTTCCGTGCAGAGCGGCAACTCTTCATCCGGCAGGTCTTTTGCCGCCTCGATCTCTGCCATTCTGCTAATGATGTAATCTTCAATCCCTTGATGTTTTGCGTAGTTATAAGGAAAGTGAATTACCTCAACGGGCAACTCTGGATAATCAGCCTCAACTCTGGCTTTCGTCTTAGAGTGATCCTTGATGAGGGCAACGATCTCAGCGCCGTTTACCTCAAAGCCGGCCTTGCTTAGCAGCCAGCAATAAATCATAGTCTGCTGTTCCCAGTCGCTGAAGTCGTTGAATTTGAACTTCCATATTGAACAGGTCTTATAATCAGTCACAATGCGCCTTTTTGCATCGTACAAATCAAAGCGACCACTGAGGGTTAAGCCTCCTATCTTCTCTTCAAGCGCGCCTTCTATGATCTGGTGGCCTGCCTCTTCCGCACGCTCGATCACATTGTGAAGCGCCGTACCAAACATAAGCCAGACCATATCAGCAACATCTTGCTCAATCTCGTTATAGTGGCGCTTATACAGCCAGATCTCACGGATTCCTTTACTTAAGTCAGTTACGCTAATTCGATCCATAGCCGGCTGATAGCCGTCACGCTTAACGAAGTTCACCATCGGCTCAGGCAGGTTTTTCTTATTCGTTATTATCATCTGCTGCCTCCTTTAGCAGTTCATTAAAGATCTTGTGTTCCATCTGCGTGTAGCAGCTTTTCTGGCATACTCGTACCATTCCTCATCTGTAAGATTTTCAGGACGTGTGACACGAAAAAATAAGATCAAGCGGCAATATTGGCATTCGACTAAAACGCCTGCCCCTTTGCCCGCTGCGCAGTTGTTATATTCCAGAAAAAACTCTTTAGCAGGTATAGTCAGCTGCCTGGTGCTGCCACATATCGGACAGCCCCTCAGACCGTCTGGCTTGCCATATATGCCTTCGTGCGCTTCATAGCTAAAATCTTCAGTCGGCTTATCTATAATTGGTTTATCCATCTCATGCCTCCATGTTTCCTAATTTGTGAACAAGCCATCCGACAAGGCCGCTTATTCCAGCCACCAGCAGCCACTCACCGCCGATTGCCAACAGTCCCCGCTCTCGCCAGCTTAGAAAGATAGCCCACGGCGCAAGCGCAATGAATGTAAGCAAGCCGTATGCAGCGCTGATAATGTTCCAGCGCCTCGCCTGCCTGCGCTCTAGCTGCTGTTTGTACTTGTGAAACCTTGCATCTAGCCCTCTGAAGATAGGCGCACTCTGGCCGCAATAAATGCCGCCTTCTGGAGTCATATACACGCCAGTACCCGGCATATCGGTTTCCAGCTTTGGATAGTTGATTTCAATCTCTGCATCTTGTTTCTTATCCATGTTGCTCACCTATATAACCTTTCCGGTTCCTCGTGAATGTCTTCCGGGAAAGCCAGGCTCATATCTGTTTTGGGAATATTGAGATAGTCAAGAATCTTGTGCATTTCCTGCCTCGTCCAATCTTTATGCCGGCTAAAGCGGTTGGTTATCGTGGACTCGGAAACATTGAGCAATTTCCGAAGGTCAGTTTGATTGCAGTCGCAAAATTTCATAACAGACCCCAAGTATCTAAATGTTTGTTTTCGTGATATACTTTTCATAGAAACTTTCCTTTCTAAGTTTCGCTTTTGAGGAACGAGTCTTTGTCTTTCATCTCAGCCGTTCCTCTTTTTTTGTTTTGTGTTCTCAGGTTGCAGTAATACTCTTCAAAATCGTCCGGCTCTGTTTCCTCTCTTTCTTCTTCATCTCCCCAGAAGTCACGCCATGTGACACCTGGTGGGTAGTTGTCGCTTAATCTGCTCATTAGTGCCTCCTTTCGCTTATCTTTTCTGTGCTATCCTTTCAGTAGAAAGGATGGTGTTTTATGATTTATGAGTTGAAACATAAGGAAGTGCTAAAACCAGAGGACAAAAAGATTGTCGCTAAGTGCAATATGGATAATCTCTTACACGCTATTAAACTTGGTGATAACGACTCCCTTTACATTTACAAAACTGGGATTATTATCCGTATAGTCACTGAGTTCAAAGGGGCTATTCACAATGTCTATTCAAATAAACCGATTAACGCATTTGATATAGACGGCGAATGCTACTTTGAACTTGACGAATAACTCTAGTCCTCATATCTGATTTGAGTCCACCCTTCCTCATTGCGACTAACCTGATGATGTCCAATTTTGATTTCATCAGGCATTAGATTCTTTCGGGAATGATCCGTGTCCTCCAAAAGACAAGGAGCATTAGCTATGAAGCCGATCCTTACCCTGTAGCCATCGCATGTCTTAAATGGAGTCTCAGAGTTGTCAATCTGAGCGATGGTTACTGGGCTCTCATCCTCTGTCTCAACAATGATGTAAGCTACATCCTCTGCTAAAAAGCTTTTATTATTCTCTTTCGTCATCTCTTTCTCCTTTCTAAACCCCAAGGTTTACTTGGCCAGAACAGTTTTGTTATGATTTGTTTAATAAATGTTCAGCAAAAGGTGGTATATTTATGACAATTTACTCTTATATCAATCGATCAGGCATTGATATAACCGTTGAACGGGACGGCAAACCCAGTCATGTTGTCCGTGGTGTTTTTAACACCGAAAATAGTACAGGGAAAAGGATTATTAATTGTCTGCCAGATGTAGATATCCGCCCCGGAGACTGGGTTGTTAAACGAGAGAATGAGCGTTTTTATATAACAGATGTAATATCGAATGATTTTCTTGGCAAACCCTATTCTGTTAACGCGTATTATAAAACTGAGGCGGAATATAACGAATCGGCACAGCAAGCAACTTTTAATATTCAAAATGCTTACGGCTCTATTATTGGTAATCAGTCTCATTTCTCATTCACCTATACTTCTAATCTGGACAGTCTCCGGTCTCTTGTTGATAAATCTGACTCTGCCGACAAACAAGAACTTCAAAAACTTATTGATCTCGTTGAGATGATCGTTCAGAATCAAGTTCCTGCATCAAAGGGCTTACTTTCTCGTTTCTCTGCTGTAATGGAAAGAAACTCCTGGTTGACTTCTTCAATCCTGTCTGCCCTTCTAGGTTGGCTGACAACTCAAATACCGTAATCGGCACTTCCGCTTCTATCTTGAGTTTTACTGTGTCCCCTTGAAAGTTGAATTCAAAGACAGAAACATCATCGAAGATAAGCACATTCCTACTGTCTATAAATCTAAATTCAATTTTCATATTCCCTCCTTGGCCTAAGTGTTTTGTTAGTCACTTAAAGTGTCATCTTCGTCAAAAAAAATATACCCTACACTTTTCCCATATAATGAAGCAAGTTTGATCTTTATCTGATCCGAAGGAACTCTCTCACCATTCTCATACATACTCAGTGTAGACGGCGCTATACCAACAGCTTCAGCGACTTCTCTTTGTGATCTGTTGCCTCTTAGTGCGATGAGCCTATTCTGTACATTCACACTATTACCCTCCTTTCTTTGAGGTAAATCCAGCTTATCATTGTTCACTTTAAGTGTCAACACCTAAAGTGACAAATTCTAGTTGCAAAGTTCACTTATTGTGTTACAATTCAATTACAGGAATAGATTGGAGAAAAGCTATGACATCTGCCGAGAGAATCAGGATCCTGCGTGAAAGAGATGGGATGAGTCAAAATGATCTTGCAGCCAAATTGGAATTATCTCGAAGCTCAATATCTATGTATGAGGCCGGCGAAAGAGTCCCCAGTACATATGTATATCAAGCAATGGCCGACCTGTTCAATGTTGATTTAGATTATATTATGGGGCGTTCAGACAAAACTACTGTACTTCCTGAACGGCTAGATTATGAAAATAAAGCACTAGGAAATACTATTTATATTAACCGCACTCTTTCCGCTATGCGTCAACTTAATGAAGAAGGGCAAAAGATTGTTGCCAATCAAGCCGAGTTAGTTAAAGCCTCCGGCAAATACGATCGTGCCAAGTCGGAGCGCATCTATAAAGAAGCAGCATATGGCGGCGACCTCGACTCAGATACAGCAGATGAGAGATTGGCCATTGTCGATAAGCGCAGAAAAATACTGGAGGAGAAAGATAAGAAACAAAAATAGTGCCCCATCAATCGCCGACCACTAGATGTAGCGGTTGCTAATTTTTGTCATTTTGATACCATTATAGAACAAATGTTTGCTTATGTTTTAGGCGGTATCAGAATATGAATAAGTTAGATGTGATTGAAGATGAACTTGCCAATAAAGGCATCAGGATTGATTGGTACAGTATCCAAGGGAAGCAAGGATACACGATGATTGAAGAGGGTAAGGCCCCGTATCTAGCAATAGATCCGAGACTGACCAAGAGAAAACAAACTGCTGTTGCATATCATGAAGCCGGCCATCTGCATTGTGGAATCACCAAGAGGCCAAGAAGAGACGAGCTAAGAGCTGATTGCTGGGCGTTCAAGCAACTAATACAAGTTGATGATTTGATCAAAGGAATCAAACGGCAGCCCAGAACAGTACATGAATTAGCTGACATAATGGATTTAGATACAGATCTTTTGTACCACTACCTAGTCCATATGTCAGGACGGCATATCTATCAAGAATATAAAGACTATGTAATTAGCTATAGTCCAATTATCGTTTATAACTGGAAGACAGGCCAGATATGGCCGGAAATTTGAGGGAAAAAGAAATGAAGAGAGCTCTGACAATAATATTAGTGGTGATTTTCGTTCTAGTATCTTTCGCATGCAGTAAAAAAGAAGAAACAAAACAAACGGAAAGCATTCCTGCCACTGAGGCTTCTACTGAAAAGCAGACTGAAGCTCCTACTCCCACTCCTACTCCAACACCGACTCCAACTCCTACACCTGAGCCCACTCCTGAACCGACGGAAGACCCAGAGGCTGCCCGTGCAACATATATCTTGAAAGCTACAATTTTAGCGGAGGAAATGCTTATCATTGCTAGCAAAGCTGAAGATAACGCTAACATGATTCAGAAAATTTGGAAGAACACAATTTGGGAAACCTCAGACCCTGAGACTGACGAATATACTAAGACAAAGGGAAAATTTAATGATGATTTTAATGATTCATTAACTGCTTATTTTGAATCTCCTGGCTATATTCTTGATGCTGAAACTCTAAAGGGTCATAGGACCGATTTTCTAAAAAGGATTAGAGAATTAAGTGATTATCCTGATGATTGTAGGTATCTATATGACGAATTAAAATCTCTTCAAGAGAATGTGAGTGAATATTGCCAGCAGACTGTAATATCTCCATCAGGCACCTTTAATTCATATAGTGCTAAAAAAACTGAGATAGCAGACTTAGTTTTAAAGCACTATGCAAATTTCCAAACAGAGCTCGATCTCTTGCTGGGAGCGGGCTATTGAACAATTAAGCAGCCGGCTCCCCCACCCTCGCAAAGCAACAGGAACCGGCCATCTCAGAGAAGGAGGTTAAAACATGGACGAAGATAAACAAGTAAAGGTTAAAAAGAAACGCCCTATATGGTTTTGGGTATTAATCGTGGCAGTTGTTATAGGCGTTATCGGTGCCATTGCCGGAAGCGGTGACGATAAAGACAAGGCAAAGACTGATACCACAAAGGCAACAGCGGAAGCCACAGAGAAAGAGGCAGAGGCTGAACAGACAGAAGCTCCTGTTGAGAAAGACGGTTACTCAGTCGGTGAAACCGCCGAAGAAAAGGGAGTCAAGATCACATTTCTCAAGTGCGAGGAATCAGAGGGCAAAGAGCTATTTGAGCCGGATGAAGGAAAGATATTTGTCATTGCTGAATTTGAAGTTGAGAACAATTCAGATGATGATATTTCCATCAGTTCCATAATTAGCGTCAAGGCATTTGTTGACGATTATGCTGTTGATACTGATCTGTCTGCATCCGTGGTAGCCGGTGATAGCCTTAACGGGAAAGTAGCCCCCGGCAAGAAACTCAAGGGTACATTAGGCTATCAGCTTGATAAGGATTGGAAAAAACTTGAGATTGTAATTAATCCGTTCGCTTTAAGTAAAACTGAAATGAAATTCGTTCACGAAAAATAAAAAATGCCGTCCAGCTCGGCAAAGCATTTAGACGGCAAATTGTTTGTTGTAAGCTAGTACGCCTACACCTGGCATTATATCACATTGTCGGCAGGCGTCCTAGCACTTAGTTAGGAGGCTTTTTCATGAGCAGGGTATTAGGTATCCCCAAATGGGATGAAAGGCGCCGGGAATGGCGTCTAGGCGTGCGTAACAAAGGCAAACGTACCACTGTCACATCCAAGCATAAATCACAGAGAAAAGGGCAAGCAGAGTGCATCCAAAAAGCGCTGGCATGGATTGAGAGTTCCAGCATACCGGACAATATCCGCTTCATAGACGCATGGACAGAATATCTAGAGTATTACACGAATAAATTTAAGATCACATCTGCAAAACAGCTAGAGAGCAGAGCTAAAGCTCACCTTATCCCGGCATTCAAGGCTTACCGCATGAAGAACATCACTAAACGTGACTGGCAGGCAGTTATTGACAGAGCGTATGAGAATGGCGTCAAATCGAAACAGACATTACGGTTGCTTGTCGCAACGATAACCCCGTTCTGCAAGTGGTGCGCTGCCAAAGGATATATTAATGATAGCGACGTGCCGATATACTTTGAGTACCCAATAACTGACCCGCCCAAAAAAAGGAAAATCTTACAGCCGGATCAGTTGAGATTATTGTTTAGTCCTGACGTTGAAAACGACAGTTTCTTTATATTCTGTTTCCGGTTTCTGGCCGTCACAGGCTTGCGCCGTGGTGAGTTCTGCGCTTTGAAGAAAGATAGAGATTATGACGGCGAAACAATCACAATCAGAGAGTCAATAAGCAGTGACGGCTACATTACTGACGGTAAGACAGACAAGGCTAAACGTAATATCCAGCTTACAGAGATTGCTAGAGAACAGATCCAGCGTCACCAGGAAAGAGCACCAGGCAATATATACTTATTCAGTAGTGAGCATGGGCAAAGGATCAGGCCAGGAGCGATCAGTTATCACTGGCTAAAATTCAGGGAGTTACACGGCATTGATATAACGCTTCATGAGCTGAGGCATACTTTTATATCATATAGCCGACTTAGGACTACCATTGATCTTGAAGCACTAAAACAGTTATACGGCCATTCCGCTGATATGGATACGGAGAAAACCTATGTTCATAGCATTCTTAAAACGCCAGAAGAGGTTGCGGAAGAAAAGCGCAAGAAAAGAGAGATGGCAAGGCAGATAAATAATGTGTTCCAAATGGTCATTGACGCACAAACCGACACACAAAACGGCTAAAAGGCTGATATATCAATCTTTTACCTCATTATACAATAATTA
>JAAZGH010000103.1 GCA_012511325.1 Clostridiales bacterium
CAACATTTCGCCAACTTCCAATCGGTTCGGATAGATTAATATTTCCAATCCGGTTTTTTGATAAACCTGGTCAATCAAAAATAAACGGTTATTTGCTTCACGTACTGCCGAAGTGCAAGCCGCTATGACTTCAGCATCGGGATATGCGGAAATTACTTTCTTAAAATCCTTTAAGGTTTCAATCAATGTTTCGATATTTTCGTCAGTAATATAGCCCAGACTGTAACTATTGGAACCTAGATTAATCATTCTGGACATAGAATCGATCGCTGAAATTTTCCCGGTGGGTAAAACTTCCGCAATCTTTAAGATCACTTCATGTGAGCCAACTTCAATCGCTGCAATAAATGACACCTTAACTACAACTCCTATCCCCTTTTTAAAAATTCAGTAAACAGTTGCGGATTGTTAATCGCCGAAGGAGATTCCCATTTCGCGAGCCGCTAAAATTGCCGGATCATCCAAAGGAACCCATTTTGTTACACCGGAAACTTCATCTAAAGGAACCCGAATTGTCTTCTGCCCTATTACACCGATCATCTTGCCAAAATCGCCCTCAATCACTGCGTTTGCCGCTTCAACACCCAATTTTGTGGTAAGAACCCGATCAAATGCCGACGGTCTGCCGCCACGTTGGAAATGTCCCGGAACACAGACTCTTATTTCCTTAATCAGCAATTCTTCAAGTTGATTTTGCAAATGATAGGCCACTGAATGTATGTTTTTCCTGCTTTCCTTGAGTTCATCTTCATCCAGATCAATTTCATCAATAGATCTTGCGCCTTCAGCAATCGCAATTATCGAAAAACGCTTTTTCTCCATTTCGCGCGTCTGCAAAGCTTGAAAAACTTTGATCGGAGCATACGGTATTTCCGGAATCAAAATGATATCGGCTCCTGATGCGATTCCTGCATGCAGTGTAAGCCAACCGACCTTGTTCCCCATAAGTTCGACAATAAAAACCCTACTGTGCGAGAGTGCGGTTGAATGAATACCATCGATAACTTCGGTTGCAATATTGACTGCGCTTTGAAAGCCAAAGCTCAAATCAGTTCCTGATAAGTCATTGTCAATGGTCTTCGGCAAATGGATTATATAGCATCCTTCCTGGCTCAGAAGATTGGCGGTTTTCTGTGTTCCGCCGCCGCCTAAAATGACTAGAGCATCAAGTGCCAGATCCTTATATGTCTGAATCATGGCTTCGAGTCTGGTAATTCCCTCCAGTTGATTGTCATATAAAGGCTCATTGACAATTTTAAAAGGTTGTCGGGAAGTTCCCAGAATTGTACCGCCCAAAGTTAATATCCCGGAAAAATCATGCTCCTGCATATGACGATAGTTAGCGTGCATTAAACCGTGATAGCCATTGAGAAAGCCGAAAATCTTGGTGTCCGGATCATTATTCCATAAGGCACTGCTGACCCCGCGCATCGCCGGATTCAAGCCTTGCGCATCTCCACCGCGAGTCAACATTCGAACTTTAAAAGCCATAATTTCCACCTAATCGAATATGATATTATCATACCCTAATGAGACTTAAACTTTCCTTCATATTCTACATCGTCATTGTTAATTCTGTGTTTAAAAATTTATTAAAGCATATAAAAATCCGAACCATCTCTTTACAAGGGGATTTGGTTCGGATTATCTGTAACGTTCTCGAGTTATTAGAACCAATGACTTGATTGGATAGAGGATAAGGTCAGCCCGAAGCTGGCCTTATCCGGAATTATATCCGTTTTGTCATCTTTTGGTGCCGGTGGCCGGACTCGAACCGGCACGGGTATTCTCCCGTCGCATTTTGAGTGCGATACGTCTGCCAATTCCATCACACCGGCATCGCAGTGACTGAATATTAGCAATATCAGCCAGTGATTGTCAAATACATCCGGTGAATTATTAATGGATTTAAAAAGCTGCCTCAGATTCTACTTCATCTGAGACAGCTCATACTTGGTGGGGGAAGGTGGATTCGAACCACCGAAGTCTGTGACAACAGATTTACAGTCTGCCCCCTTTGGCCACTTGGGTATTCCCCCCCAGCCGTCAACTTTGTTCAGATGGTGGGCCATCAGGGACTCGAACCCCGGACCGACCGGTTATGAGCCGGCTGCTCTAACCAACTGAGCTAATGGCCCATTCCTGCAACAGCGACAAAACGAATTATAAGAAAGTAAGCAATTAATGTCAAGCAATCATCATACATCAAACCTTTAGCACGATAAGTAAGCAAATTTATTCCCTAAACAGTTTTAACCAACAAAAAGTACCATAAACTTGATAGGTTGATAGTTTAGATTCTTTTGACACTATCCCGTACAGATCTATAATTGCTTACAGACAATGCTCTATATGGAGTTGAATCGACAGAGTCCGGCACCTTATTGATTGGATGGTTGAGTAATGTCACGGCAGAATGTTCTGGGTACGGAAAAAATAAACAGGTTGTTCTGGAAGCTGGCTTTGCCTTCTGTAGTAGCTCAGGTTGTTAATATGCTCTACAACATGGTAGACCGTATCTATATCGGACATATCCGGGATGTCGGCCCCTTGGCCCTAACCGGTGTCAGTATCAGTATGTCAATAATCATGCTGATTACCGCCTTTGTAGTCTTAATTGGTGTGGGTGGTGCTCCTCGCGCTTCAATCGCTCTGGGGGCAGGCGAAACAGAAAAAGCGGAAAAGGTAATGAACACAGCTATGAGCGCCTTAGTTGTTACGAGCCTATCGCTTACCGTTATCTTCATTGTCTTCGCCGAACCTTTGCTACGCCTGGTTGGAGCCAGCGAAGTCAGCTTGCCGTATGCACTGGAGTATACTCGCATTTATGTCTTGGGCACCCCGGCCGTCATGCTCTCAATGGGGCTAAATTATTTTATCAGCGCTCAAGGCTTTGCCGCCACAGCAATGAAGACTATTCTGATCGGTGCGATAGCTAATATAATTCTCGACCCGCTCTTCATTTTTGCCTTTGGTCTAGGCGTGGCCGGAGCTGCAATCGCTACAGTGATCTCGCAGCTAATATCAGCCTGCTGGGTGATTCATTTCTTACAAAGCGAGAAAAGCCTGATCCGACTCCGTCTTAGCAGCTGGACCCTCTCCAAGGAATATCTGTTACCTATCCTGGCCTTGGGCATGTCCCCTTTCATCATGAATTCGACTGAGAGTCTGCTGCAAATTGCTTTTAATCGCTCGCTTTATCACTACGGCGGTGACCTTTATGTAGGCACAATGGCCATCAACGCTGCCGTTCTGCAGATGGTGATCGTTCCTATCAGTGGTATTTCGCATGGGACAACTTCTTTGATCAGTTATAATTACGGAGCTCGTAACCCGGAACGAGTCAAGCAGTCTTTTCGATTATTATTAACTGTGACAGTGAGTCTGAC
>JAAZGH010000104.1 GCA_012511325.1 Clostridiales bacterium
GGTGGGTGTTACCTTGGCAGGATTCTTGTCCAGTGCTTTCGCTTCCAAGAACATCGCAGGTTTATTGTTTTCTGTTCTTGATCCCGATATGACTACGGAATATCTGCAAACGATCAGTGTCATTATCGTTACGATCATTCTCTCCTACTTTTCTCTGGTTTTGGGTGAACTGGTTCCCAAACGGATTGCCATGAATAATCCGGAGGGTTTTGCCCGCGCCTTTGTGGGGGTGCTGCGTATATTTGATTATTTAATGAGACCGTTTGCTAAATTACTGGATACTTCGACCAGATTGGTTTTGCGGCTGTTGCGCATTGACCCCGATAAGGACAGTGACAGAGTGACTGAAGAAGAAATCAGAATTATGACTGAAGCAGGCGCCAGAACGGGGGATATTCAAGTCGAGGATTTGACTCTGATTAAAAATATCTTCGCTTTCGATGATAAGGATGTCCTGGAGATAATGACTCCGCGTACCAATATCGTTGCTCTGCATGTGGACTCTGACTATGAGGAAACCAAGGAGACTGCTGCGCATTCGCGTTTTTCCCGCATTCCTGTTTATAGGGACAGTCTGGATGATATCGTAGGCGTTCTTTTTATCAAAGATCTGTTGCGAGTTCCGGAAGATCAGATCAGAAAATTCAAATTGGAGCAAATTATCCGCGAACCTTATTTTGTTCCCGAGAGCAAGCAGATAAATGTTCTGTTCCGGGAAATGCAACAGAACCGTCTCTCTTTGGCGGTAGTTGTCGATGAATATGGCGGGACGGAAGGCATCATCACAATCGAGGATCTGCTGGAAGAGATAGTAGGCAATATTGAAGACGAATACGATATCTGCGATGAGGAAATAGTGCAGGAAGCTGACGGCAGCTATCTGATGAGCGGTCTGCTGACACCTGCCAAGGTAGGAGAATTCATACCCGCGATTGCCGAATTGGAAGATGATGATGATTTTGATACGATCGCAGGTTTTGTGCTCAGCATATTAGGTCATATTCCCGAGCCCGGAGAACAACCTGAGGTGATATATAATAATCTGCGCTTTAAAGTGCTGGAAATGGATGACAAACGCATTGCCAAAATCAAGCTGGACGTGCTTGAAGATCAGGCGGATAATGACAGAGGCGTTCACTGAACTCAATTTAAATTACTAAGGAGAATAAAAAGCTGATGAAACCATGGCTGCCTGCTGATGATCATAAGATTGCCCTGGATGGCGACATATTATATTCAGAAAGCATCGACAATATTCTTGATCAACTTGAGACCGACAGTATACAAGGCCTTACTGCCGCTGAAGCCGAGCAGCGTTTGCGAGAAGTCGGCCCTAATAGCCTGACCGAGGAGAAGAAAGAATCTTTTCTACAGAAACTTCTCAATCAGTTTAAAGATTTCATGATCATTATTCTGATTATCGCGTCTGTGTTATCCGGTGTTTTAGGCGAAATAGCTGATGCTTTGATCATTATTGCCATCGTGATTATTAATGCTGTACTGGGCTTGATTCAGGAGGGCAGAGCGGAAAAGGCGATTGAGGCTTTACAGAAGATGTCGGCTCCGCATGCCAGAATAGTGCGCGGCGGTCAGCAGATGTCAATTGAAGCTCAGGAACTGGTGCCCGGGGATATAGTATTGCTGGAAGCCGGAGATATCGTGCCGGCCGATATCCGTCTGATCGAAAGCTCCAATCTCAAGGCGGAAGAGGCAGCTCTGACGGGTGAATCGGTGCCGGTGGAAAAAGATGCCGCTATAGTGCTGGAAAGTCCCCAAGGCATCGGCGATCGCGAGAATATGGTTTTTTCCAGTACAGCTATCACTTATGGCCGCGCCCGGGGTGTCGTAGTTACTACCTCTGATCATACGGAAGTCGGCAAGATTGCCAGCCGTCTCAAAGGCATTGTTGTTGAGATGACCCCGCTACAAAAGAATCTCAATCAGCTGGGCAAGGTTCTGGGCATTATCTGTCTGGCAGTCAGCGCTATTGTTTTCGGTGTTGGCTTGTTGCAAGGCGGGGCTGCGCTGGACCTTTTCCTGACAGCAGTCAGTCTGGCGGTGGCAGCTATTCCCGAGGGCCTGCCGGCAGTCGTCACGATTGTATTGGCGCTGGGAATGAACCGCATGGCGAGAAGGAACGCCATCGTAAAGCGTTTGCTGGCGGTCGAGACTTTAGGCAGTGTCAATGTGATCTGTACAGATAAGACCGGCACTCTGACCCAAAATGAGATGACGGTTACCAGAATATATGCCGACGGCAAGCAATATGCTGTCACCGGTGTTGGCTATGCGCCGGAGGGTGAGATTAGATCCCTGGCCGAAGATCAGTTAATCGACCTGCAAGCGGAAAGCGTGTTGCGGCGTCTGCTCGAAATCGCGGTTCTCTGCAATGATGCGGATTTAATCGCAGGCGGCGAGTCGTGGAGCATCCTCGGCGATCCTACTGAGGGCGCCATGCTCTGTGTCGCCAGCAAAGGCGGCATCCTGCCCCGGGAAATGACAGAGAAGCATAGCCGCCAAGGTGAATTACCCTTTGATTCCGCGCGCAAAATGATGTCGGTTTTTCATGATACTCTGGACGAAAACTATCTATCCCTAACCAAGGGCGCACCGGATATCATTCTTAACCGTTGTCATAAAGTAATGACAGCGCAAGGCGTTGCAGCTCTCAGCAGCGAGGCCAGGCAAGAGATAATGGATGTCAATATTCAACTGGCCAGGCAAGCTTTGCGTGTACTTGCTTTTGCCTATAAAGAACATCCTGATTCCGACTATGCAGGGGCGGAAGACCAGATGGTCTTTGTCGGCTTGATGGGCATGATTGATCCTGCCCGACCGGAGGCTAAAGCAGCGATTGAAGTTTGTCATGGTGCCGGAATTGAAGTTGTCATGATTACCGGCGACTATAAAGAAACTGCCATGGCGATAGCTGATGATTTAGGCTTGCGCGCTGCTGATGACCGTGTCATAACCGGCGCCGAACTGGATCGGATGAGCCAGGAAGAATTAATGGGGCTAGTCGCCAATACTACTGTCTATGCCAGGGTTTCGCCCGAGCATAAAGTGAGGATTGTCGAAGCGCTTCGGGACACCGGGCATATTGCCTCGATGACCGGCGATGGCGTCAACGATGCGCCTGCGCTCAAGGAAGCCGATATCGGTGTCGCCATGGGTATTACCGGCACGGAAGTAGCCAAGGGTTCGGCCGATATGATCCTGACAGATGATAATTTTGCTACAATTGTCCATGCCGTCGAAGAGGGCCGGATTATTTACAGCAATATCCGTAAATTCGTCAGCTTCCTGCTCTCCTGTAATGTCGGCGAGATCTTAGTCATTTTTATCACTAATCTGTTGCTGGGACCGAACTTCACACCCTTGAGACCAATTCAACTGCTATGGCTGAATCTGGTCACGGACAGCTTCCCGGCATTGGCTCTGGGCCGGGAAAAAGGTGAAGATGATGTCATGCTGCAACCGCCGCGCTCCAGCACGGCAAAGATTCTGAACCGCCCGATGCTGTGGTCAATTCTTTCTCAGGCAGCCGCAATCTTTATCGCTGTTTTTGCTGCTTTCCAGGTGGGCAGATATTTCTATCCTGATGTGGTGCTAAACGCCCAGGAACAAATTATCCGCACAGCAAGCAGCTTTAATTTCCTGCCGCTGGCAGGCTTCGTTCCTTCGATCGGCGCGCGCACATATGCCTTTATTACCCTGATTTTAGCTGAGCTGATGCGAGCGTATTCCAGCCGATCGGAGAAATACTCCCTTTGGTACTTGGGTGTCTTTACCAATCAGACCCTTAACCGCGCCATATTGCTGTCAGTCGCTCTGACTTTCGCTGTAATATATCTGCCGTTCTTAGATCCGCTGTTCTATACCCAGGCGCTATTGCCTATTGATTGGCTGTGCATCATACCGCTGGCGCTTGTGCCTTTCGCCGCCGGTGAATTGCACAAGACCATTTATCGAAGGCGCCTGGAAAGCAGGAGCCGCTGACAGATAAAAAGATGCCCGGGAACTAATGATTTATAAGCAAAGGGCAACTGAATATACGGCAAAGCTGCTATTGCCTTAAGCTGTTAACCCCGGTTTTGCCGAAATTTGACAGGGGAAGGCAGACGCTGTAAAATAACGAACGTAACAAGCAGAAGTTCCGCTTCTCACCTTCAGCTATCGAGCGAAAAGGTTTATCTGGATGCCTATGCTAGGCGCTGGTATTCATGAGCGGAACGAACACCGCTCTTTTTTAATGCGGAGAAAGGCAGGAGAATTATCGGCAAGCGAAACAGACACATCATTAACGAGGACATCCGCTTTTCCAAAGTCAGGGTAGTTGATGCTGATGGAGAAATGATCGGGATCATTCCAATTGAGGATGCACTGGACAAGGCTCGTCAGATAGGGCTTGATCTGGTCCTCGTGTCACCGAATCCACAAAATCCCGTGGCGAAGATTATGGATTACGGCAAATATGCCTACGAGCAGGCAAAACGAGAAAGAGAAGCCAGGCGGAATCAGAAAACTACCACCGTCAAAGAAGTGCAGCTCAAATTGACTACAGAGGAGCACGATTTGGATTTTAAGGTTCGCAATGCTAAGCGCTTCCTCAATGACGGCGATCGGGTCAAGGTGGTGATCAGATTCCGAGGCAGAGAGATGGCTCATCAGGAGCAGGGTTATGATGTGATGAAAAACTTTGCCGAGGCCAGCTCTGATTCCGGGCTGGTTGATCGTCCGCCCAGAATTGAGGGTCGTCATATGATTATGTATCTGGCGCCTCATAAGGATAAGGCGAAAACTAATGAGTGAGTAAAGATAATGTATATACAATGAGAGGATGGGATGCAATATGCCTAAAATGAAATCACACAGTTCATCTAAAAAGAGATACAAAATTACCGGCACAGGTAAATTTATGCGCGCTCAGGCCGGTAAGCGGCATATATTGACCAAGAAAACTGCCAAGCGGAAGCGTCAGCTGCGCGGGCCTGCCCAGGTCGACAAAACATATGTCAAGAATTTGCGCAAGCTGCTTCCCTATGCGGACTAAGTGAAAGGATTTGCTGATTTTTAGCAGGAGGTCAAATTATGTCAAGAGTAAAACGAGGCGTTAATGCAAGGGCACGCCATAAAAAAGTCCTAAAACAAGCAAAAGGCTATTTCGGCCATAAAAGCAAACTCTTCAGAGTTGCCAATCAGGCTGTTCTTAAGTCAGGCAATTATGCCTATAGAGACAGGCGCAGAAAAAAGCGCGATTTCAGAAGACTCTGGATTGCCAGAATTAATGCTGCCAGCCGTCAAAACGGACTCAGTTATTCCAAATTTATCAATGGCTTGAAAAAGGCCGGCATCGGTCTGGATCGCAAAATTCTGGCAGATATGGCTGTTAACGATAAAGAGGGTTTTGCCTCTTTGGTTGAACAGGTACAGGCTCAATTATAAATAACACATTCACTTGACTCTTTGAGGGTTGTCCCGCTCCCGGGATGACCCTTATTTTTGAGACTTTATTTGGCGCTCTGGCCGTACTTTGGTAAAATTTGGGTGTGGAGCATGATGGAAAATATAGTGAATGTGAAATCCAGTCAAGATGAACTGTTTCGGCGCATACGCAAGCTGGTACGAAATAGTTCCAAGAGGAGAGACGATCTGCTCTTGATTGAAGGCAAGCGTCAGCTGCTTGCCGCTTTGGAAAGTGGGTTGGAGGCGGAATATCTGATCTTTGCCCAAAATACCGATGGCGAGGTCCTGATCCGCGAGGTTTTGGCAAAATACCCTCAAAAACTAAAGCCGGTAGGAATGAAACCGTCTTTGTTTGCGGAACTGGCCGAAACCAGAAATAGCCAGGGCATTATCATGTTGGCTCCAATGCCTCCTTTTGAGAAAGAACCGGCAACCTTGTTGGCCGCCGGCGGCTCTGTCTTGATCTTAGAAAATGTCCAGGATCCGGGGAATACGGGGACTTTGATCAGAACCGCTGCTGCCTTCGGGTTTTCGGCTGTGATCATAACTGATGGTGGTTGCCAACCCTTCAATGATAAGGCATTACGGGCCAGCATGGGAGCTGTTTTCCGACTGTCTCTGCTTACCGACTGTTGCTTGGCGGATATTATTCCTATACTCAGAAACCATCATTATCAGCTGTTTGCGGCAGATATGAAGGGACAACCGGTTCATGAGACGGAAGTATCGGAACATAAGAATATTGCCTTGCTTCTTGGCAATGAAGGTGCCGGCATCAGTGAGCTCGCAAGAGCCGATTTCCAACTGGTCTCTGTGCCGATGACAGGAGCTGTCGAATCATTGAATGTGGCCATGGCGGGCACGATTCTCTGCTGGGAGCTCTTCCGGCAAAGAAAAAGGTCCTGAGCAAAAGATCAGGACCACTGGTGACCCTAAGGAGAATCGAACTCCTGATTCCGCCTTGAGAGGGCGGCGTCTTAACCGCTTGACCATAGGGCCGAGGCAAGCCCGCATATTATAGCAATTCAAGTTTACCGATGCAAGCGCACGCAGGAGAAGACAGAGATGGATGAATCAAATCAATCAGGGCGTTGGGATCTGGACTCTCTATATGCCGGACTGTCAGATCCTGCTTTCATTAGGGATCAGATAAAAATGCAGGAACTGGCTGAGCAAGGCTCTCAACTGTTGCAGTTGCCTCTGCCGGACAGGTTGACAGCCGGCCTCGCGTGGTGGGAAGAGCAATATATTTTGCGCAAGAAGATTTTTCCTTATCTGATTCTGAGAAATTCGGAGGATAGTTCGGATTTAGAGGTTAGAGCGGAACTGCAGAGGTACCGGCAGCACCAAGCTGCTGTTGATTTAGTTATTGTTGGCCTTAAAAAGACTATCGCTGAAGTCAATTTGGCGGAATTCCTGGCCGCCAATCCGCACTGGAAAGATTATGAGTTTTTTCTCGAACAAATTCAAATCAGAGCTGAGCGTTTGCTGGCCGATGAAACGGAACAATTGCTGTCTGCCGTGACCAATGCCGGTGTTCAGAACTGGGCTCAACTGATATCCGATTTGACCTCGCAGCAAAAAATTATATTCGATGGAAAAACAATTAGCCTCAGCCAGCTAAATGCACTGCAAAAAGATGCTGATCGCAATATCAGACAGCGCGCCTATCAAAAGGAAGTGGAAATATATGCCGGAATTGAATTACCTGCGGCCTATGCTCTGATCAGCATCAAGTCATATGCCGCCGCTACGGCTAAGAGCAGAGGCTATCCTGAAGTATTAGCGGAAACTTTGAGTTTATCCCGCCTTAAGCGCGAGACCCTGGACAGTCTGCTGCGCGCTGTCAAGCAATATCTGCCTCTTTTTCAGCAATTTTTACAGGCCAAAAGCCGGCTGATCTCCGGCCGGGATCAAATTGCCTGGTATGATTTGTGGGCCCCGGTAGGTGAGAGCAAGCGGAAATTCAGTCCCCGGGAAGCTGAAGAGCTGATCATTGATATCTTTAGTGATTTGCATCCGCCCCTATCTAAGCTGATAAAAAGAGCATTTCAGGAACGCTGGATTGATTTTTATCCCAGGCTTAATAAGGCCGGCGGAGCCTTTTGCTTCAATTTGCCTGTGCACTGCCAAGCCAGAATTTTGACCAATTTTACAGATGATCTGGGCTCGGTTAAAACTTTAGTACATGAGCTGGGACATGCCTATCATGGCAGCATCATCTGCCAGCATAGACCCTTGAATCAGGAATATACTCTGCCTCTGGCGGAAACTGCCTCGACTTTTAATGAAACGCATTTTTTTCTTGCCCTATTGGAAAGTCAGCAGGCGGCAGCGGAGAGGATTTCCCTTTTGAACGATAGTATTTCCAGCGGCGTTTTATTCATTTGTGATATGTATGCGCGCTTTCGTTTTGAACAGGAAGTGCTTATGGCTTGTGAGCAGAGATTCCTGGCGCCGGCGACTCTTTTCCGTCTGATGTCGGATGCCCAGCAAGAAGCCTATGGTCAAGTACTGGCACCTGACCTGGGCCATCCCTATCAATGGATCGCCAAGGATCATTACTATTCACTGAGGGTTAGCTATTATAATTTTCCCTATATATTCGGTACACTTTTTGCCGTCGGACTCTATCGCAAGTTCCGGCAGGAGGGGTCGGAATTTATGGCTAAATATGATCGCCTGTTGGCCTGCACCACGACCTCTTCCTGTGAAGATGCGGCTCTCAGCATCGGACTGGATCTGACGACAGAGGATTTCTGGCTGGAGGGCTTGAGCCACTATGCCGATCTGATCCGGGTATTTCTTCAACTGGTCTGACTAACTGCCGTTGTTATTGCCACCCTGTGATTTTGTTGATAAACTTAAGAGCGTATCTTGCGATATATTTAGCAAAATATATTTAACAAAATAAATCCGGGGGTCGGAGTATGTTATCAATGCGGGCCAGAAAAGCTGTTTTCGGGCTGGGAGTGTTTTTTCTTCTGCTGGTTCTGTTTTCAAAATTCACCCAGGACGGCCAAAAGGATGTGCGCACATTCCTGGCGGTGGGAGGCGAATATAATACAGGCCTATATTTAATGATTATACTGCCCTTGCTCATCATGTTGGCAGTCAATATCCTGAATCTGCTCCGCAGCGATAAAGTGCTGCGCGGTATCACATTAGCTGTGAATATCCTCGGCATGGCCTGGGGTATAATTCTTTATTATGCCTTGGCAGCGAACGCATCCTTAAAGTCCACACCGGCATTATTTTTCATCATCGCCGGAGCTGTTTTTTTCTTTGGCGCTCTCATGGCACATCCCGACTATGATGAAGAATAGTTGCGGACAGAACAAAAAATTGTACTACCGGACCTTGTGAGAGGGGGATCGTATGTCAGATACAAATGTGACAAATAATGCCGACAAGTCTGTGACATTACCTCGCTTGGCAACTTTTGGCGGGGTAGTCTCGGAAAAGGCAGAGCGAACAGTAGAGACTATTCAGCGCAAGGATTTGAGGTTTAGGATTTTGAATGCCTTGACTGCCGCAGTCTTTACCTATCCTTGGATTTTATTTTTTCGGGCGATCAAATTGATGGATATGAACCGGATAACCTGGGTTGATTTTTTGATCATGATAATATTTCTTTTGACCTGTTTTGGATTTGCGGCCAATTCGCGCAAAACAGGACGTTCATTTTCCGGTTATCTGATCTATCCTTATGTACTGGCGATTCTGATGCCGGTGCTGGTTTATCTGGGACGTCTCCTGCCCCGGGTAGGTTCAGGGCTGATAAGAGAAGGTTTGGGCGGCGCTATCAAATCCGCTCTGCGGATGAATAAAGGGCTTTTTTCGCAGGCCGGTTTTTTCTTTATCTTTTTCCTGGTAGTTTCGATAGTACTGGCCGTAGTCTCTTTATTGGAACTCTTGTCTATAAGGCGTCTGTTTTATTCGCTGCGTCGGGAACATTACCGGATAGTGCGCATTTTAGAAGAGGCGACAATCCTGAAGATTGTACGTTCCCTGGGCCTGATTAATCTGCTTTATCTTATTGTTATGATCGTCTATTACTACTATTATGCGATCTCGACTCCCGGCTATAATCATTGGATTACGGGCATCATGACTGTGGTATTTGCTTTTGTCTTTTTCAATATGCTGGCTAATATTTATACCGTCATTAAGTATGACACTTACAATGTTCGTACCGGTCCGTTCCTGTTTATTTATGGCCTGACCATAGCTCTCATGCAGTTCACCAGCGTGGCCGGTCTGCCGATCATACGCACTGCGAGTGGAGCTCTGCAATCAATGAGCATTCTTGGCATTGTTTATTTTTTATTTCTCAGTGCAGGTATCTTTTGCTCATTACTTGGTTCTTACTTCACTAAAGCATAGATTCTAACTGTAGTGTAATTTGTTACGAAACAGGACTTTATCGGGCGGAAGTCCTGTTTTTTTATCTGTGTGCTAAAATCTATCGCATGGATTCGCAGATTCGTATTAGGGGTGCCAGGGAGCACAATCTGAAGAATATTGATGTCGATATCCCTCGGAATCGACTGGTGGTTCTGACCGGTCTATCGGGATCGGGTAAATCTTCGCTCGCTTTCGACACGATCTATGCCGAAGGGCAGCGCCGCTACGTCGAATCGCTTTCGAGCTACGCGCGGCAATTCCTCGGCCAGATGGAAAAACCGGACATCGACTCCATTGACGGTCTTTCCCCCGCCGTTTCCATCGACCAAAAGACAACCTCCAAGAACCCCCGCTCGACTGTTGGAACAGTAACCGAAATCTACGATTACCTGCGCCTGCTCTATGCGCGCATCGGCATCCCGCAC
>JAAZGH010000105.1 GCA_012511325.1 Clostridiales bacterium
GCTATCCATCGTTTTCAGCCCTATGCTGTCGGCGACAAAGTGATTCAAACCCGCAATAATTATGAGCTGGAGTATCTGCTGGTGGCTGACGGAACCAGAGGGCTGGGAATCATGAATGGCGAACGCGGCATTGTCACAGAACTTAATCTGGCTGATAAAACGATGAAAGTTCTATTTGAGGAAGAACGCCTGGCCGAAATCGCAGACGATGATTTCGAAGATTTGGAACTGGCCTATGCCATCACCATTCACAAAAGCCAGGGCTCGGAATATCCCAATGTGATTTTAGTGATCCCGCACAATACGCCGACTTTCTTAACCAGAAATCTGTTATACACAGGTGTAACCAGAGCCAGCCAGCGCCTGTTCCTGGTTTGTAAGGATTATACTCTGAAAATGATGATCCGAAACGAAATCGCCCTGAACAGGCGTACCCTGCTCTCGGCGCTGTTGCGGCAGCCGCCGCTGTATAAACTCAGCAGTGACTATAATTTTGCGGTAAACGGGCGCGCGATAACCTTAAACGAGAGTGCCGGCTTTCAGGGCCGGCAGCGACCGTGATCAAGTCCGCGTCTGCTTTTCCGGAGCAGCTGCTGTTCCCGCCCTGTTGTTATCTTTGTTCCGCAATCTTGCGGCGGGAAACGGAGGACCATCTGCGCTATATTTGCCGCCGCTGCCTGAGTCTGTTGCCCTTCAATCCGGCTTTGACCCGGACTTTCCCTGCCCTGGCGAATGAGCCTCCGGCAGACATGACTCTCCCGCACTGGCGCCGGACACCGGTGCCAATTCTCTTTTCCGTCTTTCTTTACGAAGGCGTGATCCGGGAACTGATTCTGGGACTGAAGTTCGGCGGGCGCAGAGAGAACGCCCGTCTGCTCGGCTCGCTGATGGCCGCAGTCCTGGCCGGAGAACTAAAACGGTTAAATTTCCGGCCGGCCGGTGTTGTCCCGATGCCACTCGGTTACAAAAGACACCGTCGCCGCGGCTATAATCAATCCGAATTGCTGGCTGACTTTTTTGCTGCCGGGCTGGGGCTGGAAGTATTGCCGCTGCTGGTCAGAAGCAGAGAAACTGCGAGACAGAGCGAACTAAAAACCCTGGCGGAGCGCAAAAGAAATGTACAAGACGCGTTTGCGCCGGCACCGGGCATTACGGAGCAGGCCTTCAGAGATCGTCAGTTCATCTTAGTTGATGATGTTTTGACTTCGGGATATACAATGCTGGCTTGCGCCGGGCGGCTACAAGCGGCGGGGGCAGACGTAATCTCTCTGGTAGCCGCCTCAGGCACCGGAAAACATTTCCACGCTCACGGGCATAGCGGGGATTAACCTTAAACAAGCGTAACTGATTGTCTTTAATTTAAGAGTTTAATGTCTGAAAATGCTGCGAAAATTTGACAGAGAGGGGTCAGGGTTAGTATAATTGGCAAGCTGTTGACCGTAACTGTGACCTGTATATAGAACTAATCCGCGGGAACAGATGTTAATAAATAGATGGCACAGTGCGAAGGGAGGAGAATATGCCTAAAAGAACCTACCAGCCGAAGAAACGGCAGCGAAAAAGAGAACACGGTTTTCGCAAGAGAATGCTAAAAGCCTCAGGTCGCAAAATCCTGGCCAGAAGACGACTCAAAGGAAGAAAAAGACTCTCACACTAAGACCGCAGACTATGTGGTCTTTTTTTTCATGACAGATAACAGACCGTATCCGACCATAAAAGCCAATCGCGACTTCTCGCTGACTTATCGCAAGGGTAAAATAGTGCGCAGCGAAAGCCTGATTTTGCATTTCAGGCAACGGAGAGACATGGGCTCACCGCGTGTCGGATATACCGTAAGCCGCAAAGTAAAATCCTCTGTTCAGCGCAACAGGCTTAAGCGATTGATGCGCGAAGCCATGCGGCTGACGGGACTTCGGATCAGACCGGGGTTGGATTTGATACTGGTTGCTAAGTTGAAGCCGGTACCGCCTGATTTTCATAGCCTATGTCGGGAACTTAATGATATGATAGTCAGAGCCGGACTGGTTGTGAAAGAATAAGAAAGTGACTGACAAGTGTTGCCATCGCTAATCTGAAATAGACGGGAGCCGAAATGGCATCCGTGTTAGCCTCAGCTCCTTGGTCTGTAATAAACTGATTGGATCGATCCGTATTTACCAGAGAGGACGCCGGGCGTCAGCACGAGGCCACTGTCGATTTTCACCTACCTGCTCGCAGTATGCGATCGAGGCCATCTCTCGTTACGGTGTGTTGCGGGGCGGGCTGAAAGCAGTCATACGTATCGTCCGTTGCAATCCGCTGAGCAAGGGCGGCTACGATCCTGTCCGCTGATAACGGAACAATATTATTAAGATCGGGGTTATAGGATATGCTTAGTCCTCTATACACATTATTCGGTTTTATTCTGAGCTGGCTTTACTATGTAATCGGTAATTACGGTTTGGTGATTATTTTCTTCACGCTGGCTCTCAATGCATTATTGATTCCCATGCGCTTGAAGGCGCAGCGCAGTACGATCA
>JAAZGH010000106.1 GCA_012511325.1 Clostridiales bacterium
CTTGGCCATTGTCGCCGCCGGTACGGTAAACGATTTCGCCGTAGCAATGAAACTCCCCTCAAAGGTGGAAGCAATTCGGGAGATGCTGCTGAACCCTCAGATCCGCTCGATTGACCTCGGCCGCTGCGAAAACGACTATTTCTTTAATGTCTGCGCCGGTGGCCTGCTGGCCGATGTCGCCTATCGCACGACCAGGCGCAGCAAGACTCTTTTGGGCCGGCTGGCCTATGTCCTTAATGCCACAGTTGATCTGCCGGTTCGTCTTTTCAAGCCGCTACATCTGAGTATCGAGGCCGATGATGACAAAATTGAAGGCCCGATGTATCTATTCATGGTCTGCAATACCCGTAGCGTAGGCGGCTTCCGCACCATCGCCCCCAAATCTACACCCGAAGACGGCCTTCTGGATATCATCGCTGTCCGTGCCGATGGTCCCCTCGCTATCGGCTCTATGGCCACTCTGATGCTCCGAACCCTGAACAGCAGCCATGTCGAACATCGCAATTTCTATTACAGGCAGTCAACTAAAGTAACCGTAATTGAACTTGAGAACAAAGAAACTCTGCTCGATATGGACGGCGAACAAAAAGGCGCACTGCCGGCAACGATCGAGGTTGTACCTGCCATTCTTCCGCTGGTTGTACCCCAAAACTATTCTGCTAAATATAGCTAAGGAGCATTTGATGATCCCATCTTTTATTGCCATGAGTGAGCAAATTAAGGCAGGGAGCCGACAGCGCATCGCTGTAGCCAATGCGCAGGATAAAGATGTTTTGCTGTCCCTTGATCAGGCTGCCAAATCGGGATTGGCTGAACCGCTTCTGATCGGTGAGCCTCAAGCAATTACCGCCCTGATGCGGCAATTAGATATTGCGCCCGACAACTATGAGATCATTGCGGCCCCTGATGAGGTAGAGGCCTGTCGCATGGCCATACGCCTGGTACGTGAAAAAAAGGCCGATGCTGTGATGAAGGGTCTCGTCAGCACTTCAATTATTCTCAGAGCCATACTGGATAAAGAAAACGGGATCAGGGCCGGCCGCCTTCTGTCACATATCGGTTTATTTTATGTTGAAGAATTAGGCCGCTTCCTGATAGTTACCGATGCCGCGATGACCATTCTCCCCGATCTGGAGAAAAAGCGGGGCATCCTGGACAATGCCGTCACCGCTGCTCGCCTGCTCGGACTGGATGAACCGCGAGTAGCCTGTATCTGCGCGGTAGAAAAAGTGACCCGGACATGCCAGCCACGGTAGATGCGGCGGAGCTGGTTCGACTGAATCAAAAGGGAGGCATCCGAAATTGTCTGATCGGCGGGCCTCTGGCGCTGGACAATGCTCTCTTTGCAGAGGCAGCCAAAGTTAAAAATATTGTCGATCCTGTGGCCGGCAAGGCCGATATTTTGCTGATGCCGAATATTGAGGCCGGCAATATCTGTTATAAAATGCTGGCCTTTATCTGTCAGTCATCCGCTGCGGGACTGGTCCTGGGCGCCGGTGCGCCCGTTATTCTCACCTCGCGCAGTGACAACGAAATGACCAAGTTAAATTCGATCATCCTGGCACTTTATCTGGCTGCCCGCAAAAATCAAATGGTTACAGAAAGCGAGCAATAATCATGGCAAGACTTTTAACTATCAATCCCGGTTCCACTTCAACCAAATTGGGCGTCTTCTCTGACGGTAAACTGGAAATGGCCAAGACCATCCGTCACGACAGAGAAATGGAGAAATTGAGGGATGTACCGAGCCAGTTGCCGATCCGGGCCCAATTGGTAAGGGAAACTTTGCAAGAAGAGGGCGTTGACCCGGCCACAATGGATGCCATCGTTGGACGGGGCGGTTTGCTTCATCCGTTGGAGGGCGGTGTCTATGAGATCAATGACGATATGATCTACGATCTCTACCATAGCAGATACAACTGGCATTCATGCAATCTGGGCGCCTTGCTGGCAGCAGAAATAGCCAGACAGCATGGGCTCAAATCCTATATTGCCGATCCGGTCATCGTCGATGAATTGCAGCCGTTAGCTCGCATCACCGGCTGGCCTGACTGTACGCGCCAATCCATCTTTCATGCTCTCAATCAGAAAGCAGTTGCTCGTCGCTATGCCAAGGAAATACAGGCCGATTATCATGATCTGAACCTGATTGTAGCTCATATGGGCGGTGGTGTTTCGATTGGAGCACATGAGAAAGGCCATGTCATTGATGTCAATAATGCTCTGAACGGCGAGGGTCCCATGAGCCCTGAAAGAACCGGCAGCTTGCCCGTCATTTCCGTAATCGAAATCTGTTATTCTGGTCAATACACCAAAACTGATCTCAAAAATACCTTTGTCGGCCATGGCGGGCTCTTCGCTTATCTCGGCACTAATGATGCCCGCGAAATTGACAGCCGTATTGAAGCCGGCGATGAGCAAGCGCGCTTTATTCTTGAAAGCATGGCCTATCAGATCGCCAAGGAAATCGGCAGTGCCGCCACGGTATTGAAAGGAAAGGTCGATGCTATTTTGCTGACCGGCGGAATCACTTATGATCGCTATGTCACTGATTGGATCGAGGAACGCGTCAATTTCATTGCTCCGGTGCATGTCTATCCGGGCGAAGATGAACTGACAGCGCTGGCCGAAGCTGTAGAAGAAGCACTGGCCGGTCGCGAACCGATCCGAAATTATGAGAAAATGGCAGAGTAATTATCTGCTTATATTATTAGAATGTAAACTAAACCGGAGATAGACACTTGATCTTGCCTGAGAAACAAATAACAATAATTTCAGGACATTATGGCACCGGCAAAACCGAATTCGCCGTCAATTTGGCCATCAGGATGGCCGGCAGCAATAGGCAGACTGCTTTGGTTGATCTTGATATCATTAATCCGTATTTCCGTTCCTATGAGCGGTGTCGCGAACTGGAATCTGCCGGAGTCAAAGTTTATGTCACATCCAACCAGGGTACGATGGATATTCCGGCTTTGCCTCCGGATATTATGTCTATTTTTGTCAATGCTGGACAGCAGAGCCTGATTGATCTGGGCGGAGACCCTGTCGGAGCTCGTGTCCTCGGCTACTATCGACCGCAACTGGAGCAAGTTGACTTTGACTTCTGGTTTGTAATCAATCAGCGCCGTCCTGAGAATGCAACTGTCGAACAGATCCGGCATTGTCTGCAATTGACGGAAGCCATGAGCGGCCGGAAGGTAACCGGTCTGATCAACAATACCCATCTCGGGCGCGAGACAAGTGCCGAGGTTCTGCTTCAGGGGGATATGTTTGCAGCCTCAGTCGCTGCCGAACTTAATTTGCCCCTGATTTATACTACAGTTGAAAGGAAATTTGCGGCTGAGCTGTCCGGACATCTGATCGGTACGCTCTTCCCTATTGACCTGTATATGATCAAACCATGGGAATTAAGTGAGGAAAAAGGAGGGCATTTCGCATGGCTTCTGGAAAAGTAACATTCAGGCAGGAACGGTGCAAAGGTTGTAACCTTTGCGTTTCGGTCTGCCCGGCAAAAATCATTTTCCTTGATGAGGACAATACCAATATCAAGGGTTATCACCCCGCAACGGTAACAGAAATGGATAAATGCATCGGTTGCGCCAATTGCGCCCGTATCTGTCCTGACTCTATTATCACCGTGGAGCGAAACTAGGAGGACAGGAGAACCAGTCATGGCAAAAGAATTATGGAAAGGTAATGAGGCTATAGCGGAAGCGGCAATTAGGGCTGGTTGTCGCTGTTATTTCGGCTATCCGATCACGCCTCAGAGCGAGATCCCCGAGTATATGTCATTGCATATGCCGAAAGTCGGCGGCATCTTCCTCCAATCTGAATCCGAAGTGGCAGCCATCAATATGGTCTACGGCGCTTCAGGCGCCGGAGCCAGAGTGATGACTTCTTCTTCGTCACCAGGTGTCAGCCTCAAACAAGAGGGCATCTCCTATATCTGCAGCGCGGAACTGCCTGCTGTTATTGTCAATGTAATGCGCGGCGGACCGGGCCTGGGAACAATCCAGCCGGCACAAGGCGACTATTTTCAAGCGACACGCGGCGGAGGACATGGTGACTATCGTGTGATTGTTTTCGCTCCGGCCAATATCCAGGAAGTCGTCGATCTGATGCAAGATTCATTCGAGCTGGCTGATAAGTATCGTATGCCCGTCATGATGATCATGGATGGTATGATCGGCCAGATGATGGAACCGGTGGAATGGAAAAAGCCGGCCGTCAAGCTGGAGGATTTGCCCGCAAAACCCTGGGCCACTACCGGAACCAAAGGAATGCGCGCACCTAATGTAATTAATTCCCTATTTATCGATCCCAATGCAAGTAATGATCACAATATGCGCCTGCATGCCAAGTATCAGCACATCATTGCCAACGAACAGCGGTACGAGACTGCCGAGACCGAAGACGCTGAACTGATTTTCGTCGCCTTCGGCACACCGGCGCGACTAGCAAGGGCGGCCGCCCGGCTTTTAGAGGAAGAAGGTATTAAGGCCGGCGTTTTCCGGCCGATCACGATCTGGCCCTATCCTTATGACGCCTTGTATGAAGCAGCGGCACAGGATAGTGTTAAGGCTGTCGTAACAGTGGAAATGAATACCGGCCAGATGATCGATGACGTGCGGATAGCTGTCCGGGGCTGCAAGCCTGTCTCCTTTGTCGGACAGGCCGGAGGCAGAGTGCCTACACCGCAGGAAGTTGCCGCTGCGGCCAGATTGGCATTGGGGAGGTAGAACATGGCTATTGTTTATCAGAAATCCAAAGGCTTGACCGATGTTGAATTTCATTACTGTCCCGGCTGTACACATGGTATAGTTCACAAATTGGTGGCGGAAACACTGGAGGAGCTGAACATACTTGACAACGCGGTTGGTGTTGCCCCCGTAGGTTGCTCGGTCTTTGCCTATAACTATTTCAATTGTGACATGCAAGGAGCCGCACACGGGCGGGCTCCGGCCGTTGCTACGGGCATCAAGCGGGTGCTTCCGGAGCATGTCGTCTTTACTTATCAGGGCGATGGCGATTTGGCGGCTATCGGCACGGCAGAAATCGTCCATGCCGCGATGCGCGGTGAAAAATTCACGACCATCTTTATCAATAATGCCATCTACGGCATGACCGGCGGCCAAATGGCGCCGACGACTCTGGTTGGCCAGCGCGCGACGACCGCCCCTCTGGGGCGCGAACGTGAACATTACGGCTCGCCGATCAGAATGTCGGAAATGCTGGCAACCATCGATGGAGCGGCTTATATCGAGCGCGTCACGGTTACTACCCCTGCCAATATAATAAAGGCCAAAAGAGCCATCAAGAAAGCCTTTCAGCTGCAGATCGAAGGCAAGGGTTTTACCATGATCGAAGTACTCTCTACCTGTCCCACTAATTGGGGGCTCACACCGGTTGAAGCGCTGGAATGGGTTAAGGAAAAAATGGGTCCGTTCTTCCCGCTCGGAGTTTTCCGCGATATTACGGCAGAGGAGGCTAAGTAATGGCTTACAATGACATTCTGATTGCAGGTTTTGGTGGCCAGGGAGTTATGTCCATGGGCACTACAATGGCAGAGGCAGCCTTGTCCGAGGGGCTCAATGTCAGCTGGCTGCCCTCCTACGGACCGGAGATGCGCGGCGGTACAGCAAATTGCAGCGTTGTGATTGCCGACTCCGAGATTATCTCCCCTATCGTAGTCCAGCCCAGCGAATTAATCGCCATGAATTTACCCTCACTGGACAAATTTGAGCCAACCGTAAAGCCTGGCGGCTATATCTTCGTAAATAATTCCATCATTAAGCGCAAGTTGGTTCGCACAGATGTCAAGGCCATCTATGTGCCGACTCTGGATATTGCAGATGAATTGGGCAATATGCGTGTTGCCAATATGGTTATGCTCGGCTCCTATATCGAAGCCACCGGAGTTTTAAAATTTGACACGGTCGTTAATATGCTGCGCAATATATTTACAGGTAAAAAGGCCCATCTGGTCGAAATCAATCAGCAAGCACTGCAACGCGGAGCGGCTTGCGCCAAAATCTGATTCGCAGTTCTAATCCGCGTTAAGAAAAGAAAGGACTTATTATGAAAATCACCGTCACGAAAACAAAAGAACCTAAAGCGATACTTACAGATGAAAGCCAACTGGGGTTCGGCAGAGTCTTTACCGACCACATGTTTATTGTGGAATACGAAGCCGGCCGCGGCTGGTTCGATCCGCGCATCATCCCCTATCAGAAATTATCGCTGGATCCGGCCTCTCCCGTGCTTCACTATGGTCAAGAGGTCTTTGAGGGCTCAAAGGCCTATGCCTTAGATAACGGCGAAGTCGGCCTCTTCCGTTTCAAGGACAATGCCAGACGTCTCAATCAAAGTGCAGTCAGAACCTGCATGCCGGAGCTTGATGTCGAATTCCAATATGAAGCACTCTGCCGTCTTCTGGATCTTGAGCGCGACTGAGTGCCAAAGAGTGCCGGTACTTCCCTCTAACTCCGCCCCACTAAGATTCCCGATGGCGCGAATCTCGGTGCCCATGCCGCTTCACGTTACATGTA
>JAAZGH010000107.1 GCA_012511325.1 Clostridiales bacterium
CGTAAGTCATAGATTGATTCTCCTTACGATCAAATTCTCAATATAATTCCAATGCCTGCTCTGCCAGTCCTGTTGATCTATCGATAAAATCAGCCAGATCGTCCCCGCTCAAAAGACCTTGAGCAAGCCTGGTTAAATCAAAAATGTATGCTGCTAATTTTCTGGCAGATTCTTTGTATTCAGGTAATTCATTCATGCGCAGCAGGCTGGTTATAAGCTTGGAATCTTCATTTAGTAATAGCTCCATTTGTTGTTTAGTTAGCTCTTCTTTCTTGTCGTCCGGCATTTGTGCATCAAGAGCCATTTGTTGAGAAAATTCTCTGATACGACGCATTTCTTCAGACTCATATAAAATCGCGGGAGGCGCCTTCTCTCCTAAGGGCGATAGTTTAAATCCAATTATTTTAAAGTTGTCAGCAATAGGAAAAAGATCCGTCAAATGACTCAGATCCGTCTCCGCCTCAACAGAATAGTCAGAATCAGCCCTGACGAATTGTCGCTTTCCCTGATCATAATATTCCAAAAACGACATCAGCGGCGTATCTATTTCCTGATCCATGATCAGCACGGGTATCTTCTGCTCTTCAGCAATCCTTACATGCACTGCCAACTGATCGGCAGCAGGGGTATAGAGCACCTTTCCTTCAGGTAATTCCTGTTCAGACAAATAGTTACCTTTTGTGCTGGCGAATAGTAAGGACGATTTAACATATTCATAAAATTTCTGATCAGAGAGAATACCGTATTTAACAAAAAGGCTGATTTTGGGCCACACGCTCTCATAGTATTCCCTATCTTCAGTATTTAATTTATTCAAGCGTTCTGCGACTTTACGCACAATATGTTGTGATAGTCTTTTAAAAGTAGGATCGTTCTGCAGGAAACTACGTGAAACATTGAGTGGCAGATCAGGACAATCCAGCATTCCTTGCAATAGAAATAAAAACTCCGTAATAATCTCTTTAGTGTTGTCGGAAACAAAAACCTGATTATAAAAAAGCAAGATTCTTCCTTCCAGTGTCTGTATGTGGTCTTTAATCTGAGGGAAATACAAAATCCCTTTTAGTCTGAATGGATAATCCATATTAAGATGAACCCAGAAAAGTGGTTCCTGGACACTGTTAAAAGTGTCTTTATAGAAGGCAATATATTCTTGATCAGATATTTGTGCAGGTGACTTGAGCCAGAGTGGCGTGACAATATTGACAGCTTCTAGAGTGGGAATTCTATCTGTTATAAGATTGACATCGTTCCATAACTCAGTTGTTGCATCAGACTCAGTTAAGTAATAGATGGGCCAGGACATAAAACGACAATATTTATCAATTATTCGTCTCAGCTCAGTAGAAGTTAGCCATTCCTTATCTTCAGATGTAAGTGTGAGAGTAATGGTTGTACCTCTCTCGCTCCTTGTCCCGGGACTCATTTGATATTCAATACCTTCTTCGCTTTGCCAAAGCACCGGGGATGTTCCCTCCTGCCATGACAAGGTATCAATCTCAACTTTCTCGGCAACCATGAAGGCAGAATAGAAACCAAGACCAAAATGACCGATAAAGCCAGCGTCTTCAGCTCCTTGCTCTTGATAACGCGTGACAAAGTCCGTCATCCCTGAGTAAGCAATTTGGTTGATATATTTATCAAGCTCCGCTTCCGTCATACCAATGCCGTTATCTACAAACATCAGCTCACCAGTTTTGGTATCAAAACGGATCTCAATTCTAAACTCCTCCTGATCCAATTCTATTTCACCCATATTGGAAAGCTGCCTTAGTTTAGATAAGGCATCGGCTGAGTTGGAGACTAGCTCCCGCAGAAAAATATCGCGATTTGAGTATAGCCACTGCCTTATGATCGGGAATATATTTTCGGTACTGACCTGTATCTGTCCTTTCTTAATCTCCATAACTAAATCCTTTCATAAACATCGATAGCACACTGAAAATTCTAACCTGATTGTTTAATCTGATCTATTACATAATATCAAAATTAAATTAATACAATACTTTTAGTTACATCTAATGCTTGTGATAAAATAGTTGCAAAGATAATAAAACTATTTTGAGGCAAACACATAATGAAAAAAAAGAAATTTATCCATATTTCTCTTAATATATTGGCAACTGCCCTTTTGCTGGCAGGCATATATCTGCTAATCCGGCCCTATTACCAAAATTACCGTCAGAGAAATAAAATACGCGATATTTTGACTGAGATGGAGATCACTCATACCGACGGCTCAAAACCAACATCCAAAATAGAACCTGTGAAGGAAATTGAAGTAAGTTTTGCACCGGATTCCTATAAAGTTGATGGTGAGGAATGGGAGGAATTTGCCAAACCCACCCCAACTGCATCTGAAGCAAATAACAGAGAATTTGTCAAAGTGAAGACTTACGCTCGATTAGACATTCCTTCTATAGATTTTTCCATGCCTATTGCTGATAAAGCCACCTTACATTCTTTAAGGGTTGCTATTGGTCATTACGGACCTTCCGCACCAATGGGGGAAAAGGGCAATTTTGTTCTGTTCGGGCACCGCGGATATCGCAGCGGCAACTATCTGCATCATATTCACGAGGTGAAACCAGGAGATGAAATAATCGTCATCAGCAGCAAAAATGCCTATATATATACTATGGATAGC
>JAAZGH010000012.1 GCA_012511325.1 Clostridiales bacterium
AATGCCCATACATAGTAGAAAAAACAGATGGAGCAGAATTAAGGGCACAAACATTTGACCACTTGTAGTTGCGGTAATATTATCTAAGGCATCTTTATAACCATCATCAGGCAAATATTTCCTATCATCAACCAGGGTCAGCTTGGTACTGCCCAGACCAATAACATCATTATTTTTAATTTGGGTTCTTCTATTTGCCGGCTGCCCATTAATCCAAATCAAGGAACGTTTAGAAACAGGTTCTAAAAACCATGCGCCATCATAGAGAAACAGTTGGGCATGTCTTCTTCTGACACCCCTGTCACGCAGGCGTACATCGGCAAAGCTTGCAGTTCCAATCAAATTGGTATGAAAGAGCCTTTCCGGCAAAAAACTCTTTTCTTTTAGGCTTTCACGCAATAAAAAGAAATAAGTTGCCGGTTGCGCCGAAATTTTCATTTGTACCCTAACAGCTCGCCAGACTCGTATTAACAACAAAAATGCAATAAGGAACAGAAACGGACCTGTCAAGTAGCGCAAATAATAACTTAAATGGGTTATGAAAGACATTAAATCGGCTCCGATTTACTATTGTGCAGCTTTCGGATTGATAAGATGGATTAGTTCGTGCATATGCTGATTCAGTTCATTGGCATTTTGAGGGCATTTGATCAATTTTTTCAGATGATCCCATTCCTGCTCCAACATCTCAGTGGTATTAATTTGGTCGAGAATATAGATCTCGGAATGCTCGGTCTGGATTTTCTCTTCATCCAGGAACAATTCCTCTGCCATTTTTTCTCCCGGACGCAAACCCACAAACTGGATTGGTATATCAACATTTGGCTCATAACCGCTGAGCCGTATCAAATCAGTTGCTAAGTCGACTATCTTGACTGGTTGACCCATGTCAAGGATAAATATTTCTCCGCCCTTGGCAAAGCAACTTGCCTGCACTACCAGAGAGGAGGCTTCCGGGATTGTCATAAAAAAGCGTTTGATATCAGGATGTGTTACGGTTACCCGCTTCTCTGTTTGAATCTGCTTCTTAAATAAAGGTATGACACTACCCTCACTGCCCAGCACATTGCCGAATCTGACACAGGCAAAGGTAGTAGCAGGGTACTTCATATTAATAGCAAGGGTTGTGATCTCTGCCAGCCTTTTTGTAGCGCCCATAACATTGGTCGGATTGACTGCTTTATCCGTGGAAATAAGCACAAACTTTTCTGCTTTATGCTTGCCGGCAGAATCAGCTACATTAAATGTGCCATAAACATTATTCTTAACTGCTTCACATGGATTATCTTCCATCAAAGGAACATGCTTGTGGGCAGCCGCGTGATATACCAGGTCGGGTTTCCAGACTTTAAAAATTTCATCGATCCGTTCTCTATCACGCACAGATCCGATCAGCACTTTAGTCTTAACGACAGGATAATCCCTGCTCAGCTCCAATTGCAGTGAGTAGGCATTATTTTCATAAATGTCAAAAATCAGGATCGTCGAAGGCAAAAAGGAGGCAATCTGTCGACACAACTCCGCGCCGATCGAGCCACCCCCTCCCGTGACCAATACTGTTTTATTTTTTATTTTTTCACTTATGCCTGCAGTGTCCAAAACAACCGGATCACGGCCCAAAAGATCTTGAATGTCAATATCCCTCATCTCGCCAATATTGGAACGCCCTTCCATTGAATTGCTTAGGAAGGGGACTACTTTGATCTCACATTTTGTCTGTTGACAGATCTTAATTATCTCGCGGATGTTTTTGCTGGAGGCACTGGGTATAGCCAAGATGATTTCATCAATCTTATACTCCTTGGCCAGATCCGGGATATCGTGCCTGGTACCAAGAACAGGAACACCATTTACTTTATAAGTTTGCTTGAGCTTATTGTCATCAACCGCAAGCAGAGGAATTCGCTTATTTTGCCTTCGCAACTCTGTAATCAATTGACTGCTCGCCATACCGGCTCCAACAATCATAACGCGGATTAAAGATTCGGAGGATAATCTCCTATTATCACGATGCCGGCGTGATAGAACACTCTTCGATCCGGTTAGGCGGTAGATAAAACGAATTGCCGCAACTGCGGTAAAAAGCAAAAACCAATAGATCACATAAATTTGGAAAGGCAATCTTTGTCCGATAATCTGGGTAATAATTAAGGACACAAGCATCTGAAATGTCACACCAGCCACCAGAATCAGATAGGTCACTCCGCTTGCATAGGCCCACATTTGATCATAGAAACCGACCAGATAAAAAACCGCGATTGAGGTCAATAGATAGATATACCAAGTATCTTTGAAACGCTCAAAAATTTTTGGTGTCAAGTGCAACTCCGTCTGGAATAGCAAAAAGGCTAAGAACAAAGCAATAACTGATGCTATTGCATCATAAGCCAGAAGAAACGCTTTCTTGGGTGTAATTCTGCGGTTAGGTTTTCTCATAATAGCTGATCAGATTAGCTTGCGTGCTTCTCCAAATACTGATTTAAATCCCGGACAAGCGCCGCTGCATCAACGCCATGCACCTGACAAGCCTGCTCCAGGGTTTCATGACGAGCCATAACACAGCCCAAACAATATAAGCCATAGGCAAAGAATACTCCTGCCAGGTTCTGATCTTGTTCTATAATATCGGAAACCAACATATCTTTAGTAACCCGTGCGGTCATAGTATTTACCCCCAATCAGCACGAAAAACCAATAATTATACTAATTTATAGTATCTTACCACTTAAAAAACCGCAACAATTATCGGTGGAAAGGCTCAAAACATTGAAGTTAGGCACTTTCAGGCTTGACATTATATAAAACCATAGTTAATAATAGGGAAGAATCAAGACTCCAAGGAGGTTTTCCATGAACAAGACCGATTTAATTGATGCAGTCGCCAAGAAAACAAAGCTCAGTAAAAAAGATAGCGAATTGGCCATCAATGCAGTACTGAACACCATTACCGATACTCTCGCCGAGGGGGAGAAAGTCGTATTGGTTGGCTTTGGCACATTTGAGGTGCGTCAGCGTGCTGCCCGTAAAGGCCGCAACCCAAGCACAAAAGAGGAAATTCATATTCCTGCATCTAAAGCACCCGTCTTTAAAGCCGGTAAAAACCTGAAAGAAAAAGTTAACAACTAAACTTATTATCTATTTTATTTAACCAAAACCACCGGCTAAGCCGGTGGTTTGTTATGTCCTCCTATGGCGGACAATGTTATTCCTGCCTCTTTGTATCCCTGGCATTGCAATTGTATCCGGCTTCCTCAGTTGAGATAAAACAGGTAAAGCAAACAATAAAACGAAGAAGCTAACACCCGCTCCGCTCTTGAGACAGCCGCGAACGAAACTCCTTCATAACTTGATCATGTAGTCTGGCTAAAGTAGAGGTTACCGTTGGTTTGTCTTCTTGATTGTCACGACACAACCAAAAGATTTTTTGATCATTATTTTTGCCCCGACTCAAAGAGCTCGCTTCATCATCCAATAGAGTTTTAATCAAATAACGCAAATTTCGTTCTATTTGCGGCAAAGTGATCCGAAATTCTTCAGCTATCACAGGATAAAGGCGTTTGGTAATCGGGCTGATCAATGCCGGATCCCTAAAAATCAAAAATAGCATTCTCTTCAGTAACACATAGCCACGAAGTCCTGCTCTGAAGCTATATCCGCTCATAATTCTGTCAATGCATGATTCTACCAAGGAATCATCAACAGCCAGCTGATCCCGAAAAGACAAAGCTACTTCGGAGGTATAATCGCTGAATCGCCTGGCAGCATAGCTAGCTCCTTTTCTGCCGTCCAAAACAAATTCGATTCTGCCTGACATATCTACCAGACCCATTATGCCTTTTTTCTGGAGAATTCTATTGACATTATTCAACAGATCCTTGTCCGAAGCGGCAAGATAAATGTGAATGACAGAATCTGGCTTTGCAGATAAACCGTTCACGTGCGGCGAGCGCGGAAGACAAAAAATCCCGTCGGAATCCTTCCCTGATGCTCTTTGAGTTCTTTCATTTCTGTCCATAATTCTATACCTTCCCGTTTTAATTTTTTGTTTCATAGTATTGATATTTAAAAATTTCCGACTATATTGCTTTTATCACAGCAAATACCGTGCTGAATCAGGTTATAGCAAAAAATTTCTATCCTGTAATATTTATAGCACAAGCTCAGAGGGTGCTGCCTATCACTTGCAAATATAATCCTACTAAAGCACCAAGGATCATTCGCTATCAGGGCTGGCTTCTTTAACTGCAGTGAAACGAATCACATAATGCATATTTGGTGAGGACATGATCTGCAATTTATCCCCTATAGGCCAATCATAACCTAAAGGAGAGTGATAATAACGGATATCATTTATGACTATATAGTTCCCTTTGATGTCATTTGAGGTCAAAACGGCTTCCGTTAAATCATAATGACCGCTTGCCAGTTGAACCAAATCCATCAGTCTTGGATAAAGCTGAGTTATTGTGGACCAAGCTATTACGATAGCTATGATTACCGGGAACAGATAAGAATACCATTTTTGATTATTATGGTTCCAATTTACACGGAGCAGGGCAATCAGAAATCTGACTAAAAAAAGAACCAATAAAAGACTGACAAGCAAACCAAATAAAAAATATATTTTCATCTTGTTTCATTCCTCTGTTACTGCAAGGTCGGGGAAAAGGGCAAAAAATTCCTCCCTGCTGATAATGCTAATCCCCAGAGAATTCGCCTTGTCAATTTTACTTCCTGCCTTTTCTCCCGCAATGACATAATCGGTTTTTTTAGAAACAGATCCCGATACTCTGCCACCCGCATTTTCAATTAAACCAGTAAACTGTTCTCTACTCAAATCCGGGAAGCTGCCAGTGATAACGAAGCTTAGATTTGACAGGGGGGTCTCAAGAGATACCGGCTCCTCATCAAACATTCTGACTCCCGCTGCAGCAAGCTCTGCCAAGAGATGCCTGTTCTGATCCTGTCTAAAGAATCTAAATAGATTGTCTGCCGTGATCTCTCCTACATCAGGAATCTGAAGCAAATCCTCGATTTCAGCTTCGCACAGCTTTGTCATTGAACCCATTGCCGCAGCAATATTCCGCGCTGTCTGGCGCCCGACTCCGGGGATGCCAAGACCTGATAATAACTGATATAGAGGATTTTGTTTGCTTTTTTCAATCTGTGCCAATAAATTGTCAACTGAACGTTGCCGGCCGATAATACCCAGATCGATCAGCTCGGCACGGCGAGAAAATAATTTATATATATCAGCTATGCTCTTGAGATAACCATGATCCATCAATGTTTCTACAGTTGCCGAGCCTAAGCCGGCTATGTCCATGGCCGCGCGGGAAGCAAAATAGACCAGATGTCTGGATAATTGGGCGGGACAATCCAGGCCTGTACAAAATAAATCAGCGCCCTCATCAATATAGACCGTATCTGCGCCGCAGACAGGGCAATTTGACGGGAGCAAAAATCTTTTCGTCCCTTCCGGGCGCTTTTCAAAATCTACACCGATAATTGCCGGAATGATCTCACCGCTCTTATGAACCCGAACTGTATCCCCGACTCTGATATCAAGTGCATCAATATAGCCCTGATTATGCAATGTTGCCCGACTGACCAGAGTTCCTGCCAATTGCACCGGTTCCAGGATCGCCATCGGTGTTATTCGACCGGTTCTCCCGACCTGAACAATAATATCCCGGAGCAAAGTACTCTTCTCCTCCGGAGGATATTTAAATGCTACCGCCCAGCGGGGCACTTTACTGGTAGCGCCCAATCTGCTCCGCAGATCCAGATCATCAACTTTGATCACTGCGCCGTCTATCGCATAATCTAGCTGACCCCGCAACCGGCCAATCCCGTTTATAGCTTCCTCAATCTCTTGATCCGTCCTGCAGACAACAAAATCAGGGCTAACTGAAAAGCCTTGTGCCTCCAGCCAACGCAAGGATTCTGCATGGCTGTCAAAAATATCCGGTTCTGACAACTGAAGATTGAAAACAAAAAATCTAAGCTTTCTCTCTCTAACAATTTGAGAATCCAGTTGGCGCATCGTACCGGAGGCCAAATTGCGCGGATTAGCATATGTTTTTTGATTTTGATCCTCCAAAACCCGATTAATATCCTCAAAGTCCGATACCAACATATAGACTTCGCCCCGGACTTCCAGATCAATTACCGAGGGATCAATGAAAGCGGGAACTCCTGCCAGTTCCCGGGCATTTTTTGTAGCATCCTCGCCAAAAAATTCGCCATCTCCCCTTGTTACTGCTTGAACCATCACTCCATTGCGATAGCGGATACTGAGAGAAAGACCATCAATTTTTCTTTCAACGACAAATAAAGTATTCTCGTCTACTTGTCTGATTCTTTGCGTAAAATCAGCCACATCGCTCCAAGAAAACACATCCTGGAGCGATAACATCGGCACACGATGCCTGACCTGGCCTAAAGCAGAATCAGCTTGTCCCCCTACCACCTGTGTCGGTGAATCCGGCACAATAAACTCAGGCCATTGCTGTTCCAGATTGATCAGTTCCTGCAGCAAAAGGTCATATTCGGCATCAGAGACGGCCGGCTGATCAAGGTTATAATATTGATGATTATATTGCCGCAGCTGCGCACTAAGACGACTGATTTTCTCTTGGGCCTTTGACTCTTCGGACTGGACTATCTCAGGCTTTCCCATCACAACCTAGTACATTTACTATTTTATGAGCAACCATGCTTTCAATTGCATTCCTGGCGGGGCCGAGATATTTGCGCGGATCAAATTCTGCCGGATTTTCAGCCATGACTTTGCGGATTGTACCAGTCATAGCCAGACGGAGATCACTATCTATATTAATCTTACAAACCGCCATCTGAGCTGCTTTGCGGAGCATACTCTCAGGTATGCCAATGGCGTCAGGCATATTCCCGCCGTGTTGATTGATCATTTCTACATATTCGGGAACTACGGAGCTGGCACCATGCAGAACGATCGGAAAACCGGGTAATAATTTCTGAATTTCTTCAAGAATATCAAATCTCAACTGCGGTTTTTGTCCGGGCTTGAACTTGTAGGCGCCGTGGCTGGTTCCAATCGCTATCGCCAGAGAATCACATCCGGTTCTGGTCACAAAATCCTCGACCTGTTTAGGATCAGTATATGATGCCTCTTCCGCACTAACCTTTACATCATCTTCCACGCCTTCTAAACGACCCAGCTCAGCCTCGACAGTAATATAGGGATCATGGCTGTGAGCATAATCAACCACTTTTTGCACTAAAGCTACATTTTCTTCATAGGGCAAATGTGAGCCGTCAATCATAACTGATGTAAAACCGCCATCAATTACACTCTTGCACAATTCAAAGCTGTCCCCATGATCCAGATGCAAAGCAATGGGCAGATCGGATTCGATAATAGCCGCTTCGACCAATTTGAGCAGATACGTCTGATTGGCATATTTCCTAGCGCCGGCAGACACTTGCAAAATCAAAGGTGCTCTCAACTTTGTGGCTGCGTTAACGATACCCTGGATAATCTCCATATTGTTGACATTGAAGGCTCCAATTGCATAGCCACCCTCATAGGCCTTCTTAAACATGTCTATCGTAGATACTAATGGCATTTTTTCTCCCCTTTTCACAACCATTGAATTTTATTGGTTTAAAAACCAGTTATCATAATCATATCATTGACATCAATTTGTCGCGTCTGTTTTTGATGTTTTCCAGCATGCCGCTGTATAT
>JAAZGH010000108.1 GCA_012511325.1 Clostridiales bacterium
AATGCTCAAAAATACGGTGCCTGGTATGACTGGCAATACATGGATTACTATGATTATGATCTGTTCGCCGAAACTTTCAACCCGGGCCAGGATGGAACTATAGCCTTTTCCGTCAATTATAACGGCGAAATCTTCGATCAATGCCTTATAGTTGTAGATCCTATCACCAACGAATGGGAAAATGATGTTTTGATCTTCAGACAGAATATTTCAGTGCTGTTGCCGATCGGCTATGACGGATTTGTCATGACTTTCTACAATAAAGGACTAACCAATGACGATCCCGATTTGAGCGGATTCGATCTGCTGGACGCAGACTCCGTCGCATACAGGTTCGGCGAGATGCAATATCCGGATAATGTCAGTTAAGCTTTGAGCTCAATAAACTCTAGCTGTCCCGATCTGAATTTGCCTGCAGGAAAAGCGCGACTTTCCTGCAGGCAAATTCATCCGCTCTGCTGATATAATCACCAAGATCCTTGCTATTATGCTGCCTGATTATATTTGTACCATCACAGAACTTAGAGGTAGAACCGCTCCCCAGCCCGATCACAGTACGGCGATCACTCATCATCAGCACATTGTAAGCAGACTCATGCCCGGGCAGAGCAAAACCGGTATTCTCCAAAGCGCCGCGGCTCCTCTTTTGCTTATACAAATAGTAGGGCAAATAGCCGGCCGCACGCAAAATTCCATACGCTCTCTCCAGCCCGGCCGCCAGTTCCGGATCCGGCTGAATATCACTCAAAACGCCTTCAGCTTGAAACTCGGCCAGCAAGCGGGATGAATGCTTCAAGGCCAGACTGTGCAAAGTAATACTCTCCGGAGCTAAAGCCAGAACCTGCTCCAATGATGTAACGAAGGCGCTCACCGGTTCGTCCGGCAACCCGAAGATCAAATCCATATTGATCGACTTGAAGCCAAAATCACGAGCCGAATGATAGGCCTTGAGTGTATCGGCTACCGTGTGCCGGCGTCCGATCCTCTGCAAGCTGGCATCGTGCATCGTCTGCGGATTAATACAAAGCCGAGTGAAACCATGCTCTTTGATCAGCTCCAGTTTCCTCCGATCTAATGTGTCAGGGCGCCCGGCCTCCATAGTCAGTTCACTAGCCGAGTCATGCGGTATATATCCGAGCAGCCCTTTGATGTACCGCTCAAAAAGTCCGGTCGGCAAACAAGTAGGTGTGCCCCCGCCAAAATAAACGGCTGCGGCAGATCCTCGTCGCCAGCGCCGGAAAACAGTCTTCGCTTCCTTGATTACAGCTTCGACATAGTCGGGTAACAGATTCTCATACCTCATTGCGTCACAGGTAGTAAAACTGCAGTAGCTGCACCGCGTCGGACAAAAAGGCAGGCCGCAATAGACGACAAAGCCATCCGTATTATATTGGGACAAGATTGCCTGTTCTCTCTTGGCAACCTCAATACCGAGTCTCGCCTTATCGGGAAGCAGACGATAATCACGCAGCAAAATCTCATGCGCACGCTGTTCACCATATTTCGCCATAAGCTCGGCACATATCTGTGTCGGTCTCACCCCGCTCAAAGAACCCCAAGGAAAGCTGGTACCTGTCCACTCCTGCAAAACATGATAGAGAATCATTTTTAACTTGCGCCGCAACTCTACCAAGCTGGTCCGGCAGCTAGCCCCATATCGACGTTCGGCTTCAACCCGGATTTGGATCCGAGTTAAAGGCTCAATTTCTTCAGGAGCATAAGCGGTTTTATAGCGCAGAGTCCGCAAGTAGGCAGAGTCCACTGCAGGATCAATCATAATCTCAATTCTGGGCGAAGTCGCGAGCCCGGCCGGAGTCGAATCATAAGGGAAAAGCAAATGATTATCTTTTCTCCGGCATTGACCAAAGAATAGCCGCACCATTTCGCTGCAGATTGCATATTCTTCATGATTAAGTAAAAAAACTGCTCCCGTCACAATTACCTCTGAAATAATTCGATCGCTTCAGATCAGAACCGGCCCGCGCTTCTATCAAAATATATTGCTGAACTCATAGTCCGAGCAGAGCTTTCAAGCCAAGCACCAGGAGCAGCGCCAACGGCTGATGAAGGACGTAGACCAGTAAAGAATGCCTGCCAATCCAGATGATCGGACTGAGCCGCGCCAACAAGCGTATAGAGACACCCGGGAATCTGGTCACTTGGTCCGGATAGCTTAAGCGACCCACGGCCGCGCCAATTAGAAAAAACCCCAGCCAAGGTATCAACGGCAAATAATCCATCATGACCAGCCCCTGCGGCGGGAACCCCAACGGCAAGAGCCACCAGCTACCGGGCCTGGTCTGAAATAGCAATGAGCTGACCAACTGGCCGGCCCAGGCAATATATAAGCCGGACACAATCAGAACAACTGTCAGAGTGTGATTTCCTTTCCGGTCGGAATCCACCTGGAACTTCTCGACCAGCCGCACAATCAGAGCATAAATCAGGGTACTGACACTGACCACATGGATAATGTTAAACCAGATCACTCCATTGCCCGGCCAGAGCCAGTGCTCAAGCAGATATGTAACTGCCGTAAAAGCTGCAGAATACAACAACATACGACCACCGCGCCGCAGATTGTTACGCGAAAAACTGCAGCTGATACCCGAGATCAGGATCAGTACTCCCAGAAAAGGCAGGCGCAGGAAGAGATCGAGTTCAAGTGAACGTATAAATGACAGACTTTCAAGCTGTAAAAATTCATAGAGATCATAGACCAGATGATAGGCCACCACCAGAATCAAGATAAAGCCGCGGACTAAATCAATCTCAAATACACGCTTGTGCTGTTTTTCCATTTCCGCTCCCTCGCCCAACAGATAGCGATATTTTAGCATATAATTTGTATTACAATATTTTGCGCAGTATGAAATTAATACGGCGCGAAAAGATCATACAGGTTTTTGGATTCCTGTGATAATATAAGGCAGGGAATGACAAATCTAAGGCATTGGCTTTAAGAACCTAAGAATTATGTCAAGTAAATGGGCAGTACCAGCAGTCGAAATCTGAACCGGAGCCAGTACTCGATACCGAGGGGCAAAAACATGATGGAACTAAGTAAGCAACAGCGCTTGACCAGAATAATAGTTCTGATTCTGCTAGTCATAATAACAGGCATGTCATTTTCATTAATCGTCGGACATTATTTTTCTCTGAAGCCGGTCAAAGAATTTGTACGCTCGGATCTATTCCTTGAGTCCGGAGCATCCTATACCGCAGCTCTCAACCGAGCTTACGGCGAACAAAGAACATTATTGAACAAATATCTGCTGATTGGTCTGGGCACATCGGCTGCGCTGGCCCTGATTCTGATCTTATGCTGGAACCGGCTATATCAGAAAAAAAAGATCATGAGTAATCTCTACCGCTGGTTAACAATCTTGCTGTCAATGGCACTGGCAGCAGGTATCATTTACCTGGCTCACTATATTATCCACCGCTACCTCTATGACGAAATGCATTGGTACGCATATCTGGCTAATCGCTTCCGCATCAATAATATCATTGTCTTTCTAGCTCTGTTTATCATCCCGATTTGCCTGGCTCTGGGTGCTATCGCCAGCTATTTTTTAATTGAACGCTTTCTTTATCCGCCAAGAAATATCCGGCTCTTAACCTCAAAATCAAATTCCGCGCCAAATCCGCAGCAGATAAGCAAATCGGCAGCCTGCAACCTATAGAAAAACCGAAATATAGCGAAGAACTTGATCTGTCCGCTTCAGCAGACAACAAAGGCTTCCCGTCTTCCAGATCGGAAAGCCTTTGGCGCTAAAGATAAAATGATCAATCAGCAGTAATCGTACTTAACCAAAACCTTTTTCTCAGAATTTGGATAGCGCATTGCCGCCTGAGCCGCTGCCAGACGGGCTATCGGCACACGATAAGGCGAACATGATACATAGTCAAAGCCCAACAAGTGGCAGAATTCAACTGAAACAGGGTCACCGCCATGTTCGCCGCAGATGCCCAAATGGACCTGCGGATTGGCTTTGCGCCCAAGCTTAGTAGCAATCTCCATCAACATTCCGACTCCCTCGCGGTCAAGGTGGGCCGTCGGATCTGATTCAAAGATGCCTTCTTTATAGTAAGTATCCAGAATCTTGCCTGCATCATCGCGGGAGAGGCCATATCCCATCTGGGTCAGATCATTGGTGCCAAAACTAAAGAAATCCGCTTCCTGAGCAATTTTGTCGGCGGTCAGGCAGGCTCTCGGAATCTCAATCATGGTTCCCACTAAATAGTCAATCTTCTGTCCGGCCTCCGCCAGCACACGCTCAGCAGTTTCGATCACCGTTTTCTTTACAAATTTGAATTCTTTAACCTCGGCCACCAGGGGAATCATAATCTCCGGCTGCACTATGATACCTTCTTTCATCACATTGATAGCAGCCCCTATAATTGCTTCAGTCTGCATCTCCGCAATCTCAGGATAAGAAATCGCCAGCCGGCAGCCCCTATGCCCCAACATAGGATTAATCTCGTGCAGTTCAGTAATAATCGCTTCCAGAGTTTCTATTTTAAGTCCCAGTTCAGCAGCCAAATCTCTGATCTCAGCCTTAGTAGTGGGCAAAAACTCATGCAGTGGCGGATCCAGGAGTCTAATGGTCACCGGCAGGCCGGCCATACTTCTGAAGATACCTTCAAAATCTGCTCTCTGGATCGGCAGGATCAACGCCAGAGCGGCACGGCGGGCCTCTTCCGTGCGCGCCACAATCATTTGTCTAAAAGCAAAAATGCGATCCGAGCCGAAGAACATATGCTCCGTACGGCAAAGACCTATGCCCTCCGCGCCTAATTCTCTGGCTTTGGCCGCATCAACCGGGGTATCGGCATTGGTTCTGACGCCCATTTGCCTGATCTCATCAGACCACTCCATAATAGTGGCAAAATTCTTCGATAGCTCTGCCGGCTGAGTTGCCAGCTCTCCTTCATAAACTTTGCCGCTTGTACCGTCCAGCGAAATCCAATCGCCACTGGTGAATACTTTATCGCCGATAGTCATCGTCCTGGAATTCTCATCAATCGAAGCCGCTGAACAGCCGGTCACACAGCATTTGCCCATACCACGGGCCACTACCGCGGCGTGCGACGTCATACCGCCGCGCGAAGTCAAAATGCCCTCCGAGACATTCATGCCTTGTATGTCCTCCGGAGAGGTCTCGGTGCGAACCAAGACTACTTTTCGCCCGGCCTGATGTGCCTCATAAGCTTCATCTGCGGTGAAGACAATCTCGCCTGTAGCGGCTCCCGGCGAGGCGGGCAGACCGCTGGCTACAGCCTGTGTCTGTTTAAGCACTTCCGGACGGAAAGTGGGATGCAGCAGAGTATCCAGAGAATTGGGATCGATCTTCTCCAAAGCTTTTTCCTTGGAGATAATGCCTTCGGCAACCATATCAACAGCCACCTGCAGCGCTGCTGTAGCTGTACGCTTGCCATTTCTGGTCTGAAGAATGAAGAGCTTGCCTTCCTCAATCGTAAACTCGAGATCCTGCATATCGCCGTAATGCCGCTCCAGCTTATCTGCCAGACGTTCGAATTCATAATAGATATCTGGCATCTGCTCCTTGAGCTGGGAGATCAACTGCGGTGTTCTGACGCCGGCTACCACATCTTCGCCCTGAGCATTGATCAGATACTCGCCATAAAGAACATTTTCGCCAGTGGCAGGATTTCTGGAGAAAGCTACACCCGTGCCCGAGGTATCCCCCATATTGCCATATACCATCTCCTGCACATTGACAGCAGTACCCCAGCTGCCCGGTATATTGTGCATGCGCCGGTAATAGATGGCGCGATTATTGTTCCAAGAACGGAATACGGCGGCGATAGACAACAGGAGCTGTTCCTGAGGATTTTCCGGGAACGGTTCGCCTTTAATCTCCTCATAAACTTGCAGATAAGTATCCGACAGCTCTGCCATGGCATCTGCATCGAGATCGGCGTCGCTATCTACACCCAATCTCTCTTTAAGCTCATCCATCTTAGCCTCGAAATTGCTTTTTTCGATTTCCATGACAACATCGCTGAACATCATAATGAAGCGCCGGTAACTGTCATAAGCAAAACGGGGATTATTCGTCTTCTCCGCCAGGACTTTTACTACTTCCCGGTTCAAACCGAGGTTGAGAATTGTATCCATCATACCCGGCATAGAGGCTCTGGCACCGGAACGAACCGAAACCAAAAGCGGATTCTCAAGGTCACCGAATTTCTTGCCGGTGATCTCTTCCATCTTGGTCATGGCGACAAAGATCTGCTCGATCATTTCTGTCGTGAGCTCAGCACCGGCAGTATAATACTCATTGCAGGCTTCCGTCGTAATAGTAAAGCCCTGCGGGACCGGCAGTCCCAGGCGACTCATTTCAGCCAGATTGGCGCCCTTCCCTCCCAGGAGATTGCGCATACCGGCATCGCCCTCCTTGAACATATAGACATATTTTTTCATGCAAACCTCCCAAAATTTATTAATTCTCCCTGATCATTAGGGGAGATCAAATTTACCATCAAACCATGAAACAAGCTCGTTCATCGGGAGACGGATCTGCTCCATGCTGTCTCGCTCACGGATAGTTACTTTTCCATCTTCTAAAGATTCAAAGTCAAAGGTCACACAATATGGGGTGCCGATTTCGTCCTGACGGCGATAG
>JAAZGH010000109.1 GCA_012511325.1 Clostridiales bacterium
CCCGCTGCCCTGCTGGCTGCCAGAGCTTCCGCCTCGGGATTGTTCATGCCGCAGTATGGACAAAACAGATCATCTTCATAGATTGGGTGTCCGCAATTATGACAATTCATTAAGTTCACCTGTTCCATGAATTGGCGAAGACGCTTTATTTAGGTCCGGCCCTACTCAGATATATGCTGCCGCACTACCCGCGCAGCCTTCGTCAAATCGGGCACACCTGATCACTCAATCAAGCATGTAGTTTGATTGCCATTATAATAGCTTGCGGCTTTCGACGCAATAATAGGCAATGTCAGCCGGTCTCAATGGAAAATAATGTTGAGCTGTTTTGACCTCGCTGGCGCAGAATACAAGCAGTGTCAAACCAGCAGTTCTTTTGCAGTTGGCATGATTTTGACCTCGCTTGCAAATAACGCCGGCAGTGTCAGCCGGTCTTAATGGAAACGGTTCGGGTGCTCCGCGGGATCAACTCTGCCGCCCAATCTGCGGATCGCCATGGCAAATCCATGCCAGGTTTTTTCATCGATCTGATTCTGATTAAGATGCAACCATGACTTCAAAAAAGCAATGGCGCGCTGATCGCCGAAACTTGCCAGACAACCGGCTCCGATCGCTTTGTCGCTCATATAATCAAAAGTGCGCTGAAGTAGAGTCAGCACACCGGATTTGGCACCTTTATGTTGCGCGCTGGCTACGGCATACATGACCAAATAGATGACAGGATGATCGGTCAGGTCTTCCCTGGAAATCAATGTCTCGCTCAGCCACTCCATCAGCCAGGCCGGAGAACTGTAAGACGCGCCGCTGAGAAATTGAGCTGCCGCTTCCTGGATGACGGTATCCGGCATATTGGTGGCGGCCAGCTTTTCAACGATTAAAGGTATATAGATCGCCGCCGCCGGATTGGCAATCATAGTTAGGAAAGACGCCGCTACTCTCTGTGACGCCTGACTCTCGCAGGCGGCATAATCTATCTCCACGGACGCAGAAATGGCATCGGTCGCGGTTCCGGGATCAGACTCAGCACCGGTGTCAGAAACAGTATCTGCCGCGGGATCGGAACCGTCTTCAGCCGGGCCGGCTGACACCGTAGCCTTGGCCGCATTCTTCCCGGCACAAGCAGGTATGCCGCAATCCTCGCTCTTTTTATTTTCATCTCGCGTCGAGCCACCCATGACAATCATGACATCATCAAAATAATCCGGCAGGTCAAACTCGCTCTCAGCGTTACTGGCTTCAAAATCAGCGCGCATGATCTCCCGAACCAGTGCATCCATCGAATTGTCACCGAATTTTTCCAGGCTCTTGATTACCAGGTCGGGCACAATCATCTCACCATAGACACTCATAGTAGCTGCCAGACTGATCAATTCTTTGAGATCGTCAATCCGGGAAATAAACTCAGCATTGCTCAGACCCTCCAACGGCGACGGTTCCTGATACCATTTATGCATCAGATCAAGCGAATGCTTGAATACGCGGTCTGACAGATCCTGTTCCGTCATACTCTCCTGCTCCCTCAGTTGGCTGAACACATTTTCAAAACGGCTGCACATCGCCTGATTCCAGGAGATAGTAAGTTCGCGATATTGTTGATTATTCCAGATCTCTTCTGTCATATAGCCTCATCTATAACATATTCTTCAGAAAATTCTTCAGAAAATTCTTCAGTAAAGTCTTGCTCTATATATTATGATACACAATAAACACAATCAAACAATAGCCGAAAAGTTGACAGGTGCTTCAAGGCACTGGTACAATCATGAAGCGCTTTTAACCAAATCAAATGGCGGTATAGCTCAGTTGGCCAGAGCATTCGGTTCATACCCGAAGTGTCGCAGGTTCAAATCCTGCTGCCGCTACCACGGCCCGATGGTCAAGCGGTTAAGACATCGCCCTTTCACGGCGGAATCACGGGTTCGATTCCCGTTCGGGTCACCACCAGGGGGTGCTTAGCTCAGCTGGGAGAGCACTTCCTTCACACGGAAGGGGTCGTTGGTTCGAGTCCAATAGTACCCACCATGAAGCAGTCGTCGATACAATTTCTTGTATTGACGGCTGTTTTTTGTTGAACTGACTCTCAAAATCTGAAAAAACAATAGTGACTAATAAGTAGACTACAAAAAACTTTTCCATGCTAAAATTACACTAAATATGCGCTGGATTTGGCCAGCAACGCCTCTTCATGGTGGCTACGGTCGCCCTACGTTGACGAAACCACTCATGCAGGGCAAAGAAATTAGATCTAAGCCGACTATTATAGAGAAGCAATTATCATATAGGGGGGAGCATAGCAATGTGGTGTGCACCACCTGTGTTTTCACCTTACCCTAAATGGGCAATTATCCGGCGGTAACAGACCGCTGTACAGAGGCAGCCGAGAGCAAGTTAAACGAACAGACAAAATATGTGTTCGTTCATTTGACAAATGGATTGTATCTACTTAGTAGTTCTTTGCGGTAGGAAATATCGTCACCATTATGTCAGACGTCCTTCCGGGAAAGTTTCAGTGTATTCCACTGTTCCTGCGCAAGACAACAATACCGATTAAATCAGCAGTCGAAACCGGGACGGGAAAGTACTCCTTGCGTGTAATAGTGTTTAATCTCCATCATTTCCGTAACCAGATCAGCTCGATCTAAGAGCTCCTGCGGAGCAAATCTCCCTGTCATAATGACCTCTGTGTTTAATGCTTTTTCTTCCAAAGTGCTTAAAAGTTCATCTGTGGAAAACAATCCAAAATGCAGTGCAATCGTCACCTCGTCGAGAATAACCAGATCCCAGTTTCCAGAGCTTAGGGCCCGGCGGCATTTCTGCAGACCTTCCTGGGCAGTCTGCTTATCAGCTTCTTCTACATCTCTAAGCAAATAGCAGCCACGCCCGAACTGGTGGATTGTGATATTCTCCAACAGCTCTGTAATTTTTGTTTCAGAGTATTTCATGCTCTTGACGAATTGAGCAATATAAACCTTTTTGTTCGCCATAGCCGCACGCAGTGCCATGCCGAAAGCTGCACTGGTCTTCCCTTTTCCGTTCCCTGTATAGATTTGAATAAATCCTTTTTCCATTATTGTTAGCTCCACAACTTAAAGGCAAGTCAGCCTTTGCTCGTAACTGCGTCAGAATATACGGATCGCTTTTAAGGGCGACCGGAAAACTGAGCATAGTTTTTACCAATCTACATAGTATTCTACAGTATTCGGGCGGCAGATAATATTCTTAATACGGACTGCCGCTGTTGACCATTGGTTGGGCGTCCCGATTGCCGCACAACACCACCAGTAGATTTGAAAGATATCTAAATGTACCTATTCCCCTGTTACACAAAAACTCCGAGACATATTCCGGACGAAGTATTTTGCGCAACTGCCCGATGCTTTTATTGTTTTTTGATACTTTGTTGTCTATATATGCCGTCTTAGCTTCATCGAATAATCTTTCTGCGGCATCTAATATTTTGGAGTGTAAAGCGCTCACCGTTTCACAAGTGACAGAATCGGCTGAAGGACTGTTAACATATCTAATAGATATGTTACTCTCTCGTTAGTAAGATTTCTAAGGAGGGTTTAACATTATGCCAACTGAAAAGATAGAAGAATTATTAAAAAAGAGTGCGAAAAAGGCAAAAACCCTGCAGTTTGCTATGAGCTTGCCGGAATCAGGGATCAGATATTCTTTCTCCAGCACCATACCGCATCAACGCTTTCACAGTGCCAGCGCAGGAAAGCTCATGACAGCCACATTGATTTTTATGGCCATCGAGCAAGAAAAGCTTTCACTCGAAACGAGGGTTAACAGCATTCTGGGGCCAGAAAAGCTGGATGGACTTTTTGTCTTCGATAACACCGATTATCAGGGTGAAGTTACCATCAGGCATCTGCTTGGGCATACTTCCGGCATAAACGATTATTTTGAAAGCAAGACCTTCGACGGCTCTTCATTTGCCGATGATATGATCAACAACCCAGATACTTTCTGGACGCCGGAAAAACTGCTCGATTATACGCGGTATAGACAAAAGGCTATTGCCAAGCCGGGAGAGAAATTTTTCTATTCCGATACAGGATATGTCCTGCTTGGACTCATCGTGGAAGCTGTATTCGGGATGCCGTTCCATCAGGCGCTCGAAACTTATCTCTTTCAACCTGCCGATATGCAGGATACACATCTGTGTTTTTATAGCGAAGGCTTCGATCAGAAGGCTTTGGCGCCTGGTTATGTCAACGGTGTCGATGTGCATCTCTTTCGCAGCCTAAGCGCTGACTTCTCGGGCGGCGGTTTGTCGATTACAGCGGAAGATTTGTCGAAATTTTTGGATTTCCTGCAAAATGAGCGATTCATCAGCCGAAAGTTTCTCGACCAAATGGCCACCTTTGAACATAAATATCGACAGGGTCTCCACTATGGATTGGGAATGATGGAGGTTCGCTTCGAAGAGTTCTTTTTCCTATTAAAAGGTCTGCCTAAGCTGCAGGGTCATCTTGGCGTCACAGGAGTGCACGCCTGGTACGACCCGAAGACCAAAGCTACATTCGTCTTAAATGTCGGCAACACTAAAGATATAGCTACTAGCTTCAGACTGTTAATCAAAATATTGCAGGTTCTGTACAAACGATAGGAGGCTGACATGTCAACAAAATTTGCTTTACTTGGTCTGTTGAATATAAAAAAAATGTCGGCTTATAATCTGGCAAAGTTTGCAAAAGAATCCATCGGCTATTTTTGGAATGAGTCTTACAGCAATGTTCACAGAACTTTAAAAATCCTTGTTGATGAAGAACTTATTAAAAAATTGCCGGAAAAAGGAAGCAGGAATAAGAATATTTTCGAAATTACCGATCTTGGGCGACAAGCCTTATCGGAATGGCTGTCGAACCATGAACACACAACAATCTACAGGGACGAACTCTTGCTCAAGTTGTTTGTCAGCAAACACAATGATTATCCGGCTCTGTTGATCGATCTGAAAAACGCTCTCAACGAGTTGAGAGAACAGAAGCAAATTTATTCCAAATTGCAGGAGTTTGTTTCAACTAGACCGGACAATCTCTCATATGATCTTGTTTTGAACTATGGAATCGTAGAGAACGAAGCAACGATCAAGTGGCTAGAAAAATCAATTAAACGAATCGAGGAAACCTTATGAAAAAGATTTATATCAATTTAGCTATCACCCTTTCGGTTGTGGGATTGATGATCGCCGCCATTATCTATCTCATGCAAAACTCGCTTTTCACCGTCAGTTGGTTCAGCACAAACTATCTCAATCGAACAATGGTTTATCAGGCAACCACGCTTGCGTTGAGCTTGGTGATCATATTCATAACCGCGTTGCAGACCAAATTCCAATCGCTTCGTCTTTTATCGATTAAACGCATCGATGGCGAAGTAATCCCCGAACCGTGGATCGGCATATCAAAAAAGAACAAGGATTCCTGGAAAACACTGGGTCGAAACATTGCCATCATTATCTCGGTTGTGACAGCGGTAGCCATCTATTTCCAAGTTTACCGAAACGGAGTCATCCAGACACTGACGTTCACATCCTTTTTGCTGATTGTGTTGTTTGCCCTCATAAACAGCTTCGTCGAAGAGGTGACGTTTCGCCACACCTTTGCGAGCATTGTTGAATACCATCAACTCAATCCTTATATTTCCAAGGCTTTGTCGGCGATCATTTTCGGAGGCGTTCATTACTTAGGCACACCGGGGAAAATTCCTGGCGTCATTTTGGCGGGATTTCTCGGTTGGTTCTTATCAAAAAGCATTCACGAAACGAAAGGATTCTTTTGGGCATGGCTGATTCATTTTGCACAGGACGTGATCATTATGACGGCCTTATTCCTAACATTAAACTAGTCAAGAGATTAAGTTATTCTCTAAAAGTTTCGCTTTACAGAATTATCTACTTGCAAACTAATAACAAAATTTTGATTATACTGTTGTCCCATACTTTATCGGATTACACAGACAGAAAAACACTACGCAATCACTGTTGAAAAAGTGGAAGAAAACCTCATTAGCATACAATCTCAACATTAATATTGTCGATTTCTGAAAAAACTATTGACATTAATGCCAAAATTTGATACAGATTTAAGAATTGAATAATAAAGGCTATGACGAAGATAGAATCTATTAAGTTATTTTCCCAGAGAGTCGGAGATGGTGCGATCCCGATAAAATAAAATAGAATTTCTCATCACTTCCGAGCCGGAGGTCCGAAAGGCTTAACACCTAGTAGGCGCTTCCCGTGCATGCTACGTCAGTGCATAGAAGTTGTTTGACTTCGAAGAGGTGGCGGA
>JAAZGH010000255.1 GCA_012511325.1 Clostridiales bacterium
GGTGACGGGATCAATGATACACCGGCTCTGCGTCAATCCGAGGTCGGAATGTCCGTGGACATCGCAGTGGATATTGCTAAAGAAACGGCAGATATCATTTTATTGGCTAAAGACTTGATGGTGCTAGAAGAGGGCGTCGTTTTGGGCAGACGCACCTTCGGCAATATTATGAAATACATCAAAATGGCAGCCAGCGGCAATTTCGGCAATATGATAGCTGTGGTCATAGCCAGCATTTTCCTGCCCTTCCTGCCGATGTTGCCGGTGCATATTTTGACGCAAAATCTCTTAAATGACTTTGCTCAAATGGGACTTGCCTTTGATAATATGGATGCTGACTTTGTTCTGAAACCGCAAAAGTGGGACGTTAAATTATTAAAAAGCTTCATGTGGATAATGGGGCCCTTAAGTTCGGTCTTTGATATCTTGTGCTATATAATTCTGTGGTTTGTATTCGGCTATAATTCAATGGCGAATTCTACCTATTTCCAAACCGGTTGGTTTCTATTCGGCACCTTATCGCAGATTTTCATTATCCATATGATCAGAACAGGAAAAATTCCGTTTATTCATAGCAAACCGGCGCCGGCTTTACTGTTCTCGACTTTAGCGGTCGCAGTTGTCGCCTTAATTATCGGCTTTACACCATTAGCAATCGTGTTAGACCTAAAGCAAATGCCCGTACATTTCTTGTTGTGGCTTTGTATTCTTTTGGTCCTTTACAGCTTGTCTGTACAAGGCGTCAAAAAAATCTATCAAAAACAGATCGGACCCTGGATTTGATTTGGGTTGTGTCTTGCAATTGACATCTGGGCGCATCATTTGCTTGAAGCAATCAAAGCTGATACTAAAATTGACAGCCGTAAAAGCGTCATGCTAGAATGCTAAAGCTGCCTGAATGAGACTTTTAAATCATTCGGCATATAGTGTGCTCTGTGGAGAGTTGTCCGAGCTGGCCGAAGGAGCACGACTGGAAATCGTGTATACCCCAAAAGGGTATCAAGAGTTCAAATCTCTTACTCTCCGCCAGATAGGACATCATATTTTGATAGAATACGGTGTCCTTTTTCTTTTTCTCAAAAGCATTGAAATCAACGGGTTTGAGAGTTTGTAGTATAAAATAATCCGCTTCGAGGCCGTTTTCGGAGCGGATTTTTCTTGGTTTGTTTTTTTAATATACAGCTTGAAATAAAGCGAGTGGCGCAGCCAGTTTATTTCAAGTTTAGTTGACAAATTGAAACAAGCTGGCTATAATATGGTTGTTATTTCAATTAGAATGGAGACGCGGAGATGAATAATCGAGCAGGATCATACAGAACGAATCTTTCCGGAGAGGTGGAGTACAAATCCTTTATACCGAATCCCCTACCGCCAAAGCCTGAGTTGGAAATGAACAATGACCTTGTCTCTTTGCTTGTAAAGGCGAATAGGACGATTTCAACGCTTGAGAGTATATCTTCAAGGATTCCCAATATGGCTTTGTTTGTCTCCATGTATGTCAGAAAAGAAGCTCTGATGTCATCACAAATTGAAGGAACGCAGGCAACTCTTGAAGACATTTTCGATCCGATGATTGAGAAGAATACCAATAGAAATGTGGCGGATGTCGTCAATTATATTAAAGCGACAGAATATGCAGTAAAAAGATTGAATACGCTTCCACTCTGCAACAGACTGATTAAAGAAACGCACGCGATATTAATGGAAGATGTGCGTGGACAAGAAAAGAGTCCCGGAGAGTTTAGGCGCTCCCAGAACTGGATCGGCGGTCAAGGCAGCACATTGAAAAATGCCAGATATATTCCCCCAAATCCGGAGGATATGAATTCGGCTATGTCTGACCTCGAAAAATATATGAATAGCGAGGACGGTTTGGACTTTCTGATCAGGGCAGCGCTGATTCATTATCAATTTGAGACAATTCACCCGTTTCTTGACGGAAACGGCAGAGTCGGCCGTTTGCTGATTACCCTGTTTCTGATGGAGAAAAAAGTTCTGACAACCCCGGCGCTTTATATTTCCTATTTCCTGAAAAAGAACCGCGTAGAATACTATGATCGTATGACCGAGGTAAGACTCAAGGGAAATTATGAACAGTGGATCAGGTTCTTCCTCCTGGCAATTAACGAGTCTGCACAGGATGCTATCGCAGCAATTGATGAAATAACAGCCTTACAAGCCGAAAATCGTGAAAAAGTAAGCGCAATGGGCAGGGCATCGAAAAACGCGCTGTTAGTATTTGAATATTTAGCGTCCAATCCGATTATTGACATTGGAAAGACGGCCGAAGCATTGAATGTTTCCTACAACACGGTTTCAGCTGCGGTAAAACGGCTTATGGATGCGGATATTCTCGTTCAAACGGAAAATGTAAACAGGAACCGCACCTTTGCCTACAAAGATTATCTGGACATTCTACGTAAGGGAACTTGAAATTAACAGAACAAAAATCGGACATTGAAATAAATTATAAGTTGCGGAGGCTTATAAAATGGGATTTTGGATATTCATGTTAATAATGGTTTTGCTCATGCCTATAACAATGATCGTATTTGGACGGCTGTTTTCAAAGACAGCACCGAAGGAAATTAATTACACATTCGGATATCGAACAAAAAGATCCATGATGAACGATGAAACATGGAGATTTGCTCACAAGTACATTGGGAAATTATGGTATATTTGTGGACTAATCGTATTACCTCTCTCTGTTGTAGTAATGGCGTTTGTATTTGGGAAAGAAACCGACACGGTGGGAACTGTTGGAGGTATTCTCACGGTTGTACAGATGATACCTTTAATTGGAACGATTATTCCAACCGAAAAAGCGTTAAAGAGAAATTTTGATGAATATGGTAGGAGGAGATAAATTCAGGTTTGTTTTTCCCAAAGCAAGAATGCCTAAATTTCAGTATCTAACGGCGTTTGCACCCATTCCCCCTCATTTGCACCCATAGGTATCGATTTGCACCCGCGACCTTCATTTTGCACCCATTACCTATTTTTCTATCAATATATGATTTCCTTTCCAAAAAAGGCAGCAGATTTTGATAGAATCTGCTTCCTTTTTTTGTTCTATAACACTCTATTTACGTGCGAAACTAAAAAAATCGTCCTGAGCGCGGTTTTTAATTCTTAATTTCTTAGATTAAGAATATATGAATCTTCTGAAAGACCGATCTTTTCCTTTACTGCATTCCAATCCGCCTGTTTTCCGTAAAAGTCTATGGTTATTTTTTTATCTGAAGTAGCACTTCCGCTAAAAAGATATCTTGCAGAGGCATAGCTTGATGCCGAATTATAGTACCACGTAACCTTATTTAAATCCTGTAAATCCGAAAAAGCAGCCTCACCTATATCATCTACATTATTTGTAATTGTGACTTCTGTAAGACCGGAACCTTCGAATGATCTTGCGCTCAGAACCTTCATAGTAGCCGGAAAATACACCTGCTTTAAGCCTTTTTGATTTTTAAATACATCTTGTGCTATATCAGTAAGTCCTTCTTTAATGTAAAGGTTTCCACTTATTGTTTTTCCTTCCCGCACTCCTGTTATTGCCCCTGTTCCGTGATTTTCATCATATTGTAACATCAGCGAGCCGTCCGGGCCTGTTAAATCTTCCCAGTTAGTCGTAGTGCCGTCATCATCAAGTCCGCCGTTTTCTGTAC
>JAAZGH010000110.1 GCA_012511325.1 Clostridiales bacterium
ATATCCCCCAGCAAACGAGATTTTATCACTATACTTCCGGCTTTATAAATTTCAGCATCCAGCTTGCTCTCGATACCTGTTTCCAAATCATATCCGGTGAGTTTGATTTGGTCGGTCACCTCCAGAAGAATACCATCCAGGATAGGTATCGTTGAGCGGGAAGATACTGCTTTCTGTACTGTGTTGATTGCCTCAACCAGATTGGTACGGGAACATTCAAATCTCATGTCATTCTCCTTATCATCCAATAATGCCTAATTCCAAAGTTCGGAAATCCACATTATGAAAATATTGTTTTCGTTATATTTGACGCGTTGTCATCTCCATAGTTAATAAAGGATTTATTATTACTCTTATTATGGTCTGTAAATCCTGTTATTAACTCTCAATAAGCCTCTCTCATCTGCTTTTGCAATAGACAACAACTTGTTGTTATTTTGTTAATAGCCTGTAAAAAACCCGCGTCTATCAACAGTTTCTTTTTGTTCACATTATATTAAGGTTAAATTCACGTTAATAATCACAAAATGTGAATAATAATGTGAATTATTACATCAATCTCTCTTCTATATTTTCTAGCTGTTCCTTAATTCTGGAATCAGTTTCTAATTTACTCTTTAAATTAGCACAAGCATTAATTACGGTAGCATGGTTCTTGCCCCCGAAAAGAAGGCCGATTTCCGTATTGGTCATACCCAATTTAGTACGGCATAGGTACATGGCAATATGCCTCGGTATTACGACTTCTTGGCTTCTCAACCGTGATTTTAGGTCGCTTACGGCAACGGAAAAATAATTTGCCACTACTTCCATGATTAAAAGAGGATCTAAAGGTCTTACCGTCCCGGGATGAATCATATTTTTGAGTAGATTCTTGGTGGTTTCCAGATTGATCGGATGGCCGATATCCGCAGAGGCCTTGATAGTTTTAAAAGCGCCTTCTAACTCGCGCACATTGGTTGTAAAAGAATTTGCGATATAGTTAATTACATCAGATGATAAAATCAGATGCGCTTTTTCGGCTAAATTATTCAAAATAGCGACCCTGGTTTCATAGTCTGGAGGAGTAATGTCAATAGTTAAGCCGCTGATAAATCGTGTTTTTAGTCGCTCTTCCAGGGTAGCCAGGCTTTGCGGCGGCTTATCGCAGGAGAGAACAATATTTTTTCCGGATTCAAACAACCAATTAAAGGTATGGAAAAACTCTACCTGCATTTGTTCCTTGCCCTCGATGAACTGGATGTCATCAATCAAGAGCATATCGGCTCGACGGTATGATTGGCGGAAGTCGTCATAATCGTTGCGCTGAATACAGGAAATGAATTCATTGACAAATTGCTCAGTCTGGATATAGACCACATTGCGATTCGGATGCTCAAGCAGCACCTGATTGCCGATAGCATGCATGAGATGAGTTTTGCCCAGACCGGAGCCGCCATAGAGAAAGAGAGGATTATAATTCTGGGATCCCTTCATGGTTGCCACGGCAACACAGGCGGCATGAGCAAAACCGTTGCTGCTGCCTACGATAAAATTGTCAAAGGTATACTGGGGATTTAAACTGCTGCCCTGATGGCGGCGCTCCTCACGATTATGTCTAAATTTGTTCTTGCGGCTGGCAGCCAGGCTGTCCTCTATTTCCGAGATACCGTTTTCATACACTTTGACTTCAATCTGATAATTAATATTAGTTAGCAGCACCAGTACATTGGAAATGAGATCGGTGTACTTTGACATATACTCTCGGGTGACATCATTGGGTACAGCCAACACAAAAGTCCGTTCGTCAGGAGAAAACGGCTCCACTTTTCTGAACCATGTATTATATGTCAGTGGGGATACTTCATTGACTAAATATTGGTCGCAAGCTGAATCCCAGATCTTTCTTGCGTCAGAAACTTGCATGCTAACACCATCTCTTTCATATCTAGTCACATTATCGTATCAGAAACCGGGAAATAATAAAAGCCCAAAGATGTTGCAAATAGTGCATTTCTGGATTCTATTAACATTTTTCTTAGTGAACAATGTTAATAACTTTTGCTGTCCGTCGGTAATTATGTTAAGAACTTCCTAAGAGCAAGTAATGGCCGCAAATGTTATCAACAAAATAATTTTTTCCTGTGGATAAAAATTTTGTTCCGGAATATTTTTAGAACAAGAAAAAATCAAATCAGATTATAATGTTTAAGCGCGTATTCAATCCCATCATTAACCACATCTAATGTCACGAAATCAGCCAAATGATGAATGCCGGAGTCGGAATTACCCATAGCAATGGCGCGAGTGGCATGTTTGAGCATATCCATATCATTCATACTGTCACCGAAAGCGAGAGTTTCAGCAAATTTAAAGTCGATCTCCCGCTGTAGCCATTTTTCAAGTAAAATCATGCCGGTCTTTTTATTGCAACCGGGAGGAATGCCTTCCCGGATATCTGTCGGATAAATAATGAAATGCAGCTGATCTTGCAAGGCCTCTATAATTGCCCGGTCACTATGGGAATCTCTGATTAAATAGCTGATTTTATTGATCCGGACCGGAGTTTCACTTATTCTTCGTCTCCGCCCCTCAATATTAAACAAGTCGATGGCCTCTCTGGCAACGACAGGATCAAAGACAGTATCAAGTGTATAGACAAAGTCGGGTCCTTCTAAGAGAAGATCAGTCTTTTCTCTGGAAAAAGTCTCAATAATGCGGTCGACAAGTTCCGAATCAAGGATGCGATTAAACAGCACCTGGCCATGAAATTCCACATAGGTGCCGCATCCGGCAATAATACCATCAAAATTCAAATCCAGAATTTCCTGGGGTATACAGGCCAAAGAACGCCCGGTGTTGATAATCGTCAGATTGCCGTCAGCCCGTAACTGCCTGAGTGATTGCTGTGTTTTGGCGGAGACATTGAAGTTGCGGGTAACATCAAGCAAAGTGCCATCGATATCAAAGTAAACAATTTTTTTCATGGGTCTATGATAGCAAATTAGCGGCGGGCGTCAAAGCCGAAACTTGTTGATTATCGATAAAAACCGGCGCTTTTAAGAATCAAGCTTTCTTTTAATTGCTTCTATATTTACAGCGGAAAAGTCAAAAGGGCGATCTTCTAAAGCAAAGCTGCAATCGCTGGCGCAGTGCACAATATGTTTTTTCATCAGCTCAAAGGTTTGAGCCGACAGAGCATGTTCAACACGACAAGCATCATTGGCTGCTGTGGCTTCATCGACTCCCAGCGACATGAAATACTGTGTCAGAAATAAATGGCGCTCATAGATGGATCTGGCTTTTTCCAATCCTGTGGCAGTCAATTTCAGATTGCCGCCGGGTTCAATCTTCAGTAAGCCCAGATCTGACAATTTATGAACAGCACGGCTGACACTGGGTTTTGAAAATTCCATGCTATTGGCAAGATCAACGGCACGAACCAAGTTTTGTTGCCGGGAGAGGATAAAAATATTTTCCAGATAATTTTCGATGGATTCTTGTAATTTCATAAGTTTACTCCTGACCGACACACCACTTATTTCTATTATTATATTACCATATGTTATTACTGCCGCAATAAAGAGCTCTGGCAGTCATACTATTTCTGACAGTGCGGGCAAATGTGAGTGCCCCGACCTGCGACTTTGCACTTAATAATAGTTTCCCCGCAGACGGTACAATTTTCGCCACTGCGGCGATAGACTTGCAGACACTGCTGAAAATAGCCTTTGCCGCCTAAGCCGTCCACATAATCCCGGAAAGATGTACCGCGGTGACCGATACCTTCTTTTATTACATTTCGCACTGCTTCCTGCAGGCGTACCGCATCTTCCGGGCTTAAGCTATTAGCAGGTCTGCCCGGTAAGATGCCGGCGCGAAATAGCGCCTGATCACAATAGATATTGCCAATCCCCGCCACTACTGTCTGATCCAGCAAAACGGCTTTAATCGGAGCGCGCCGCCTCTGCAAGATATCCCAAAAAGATTCCGGGCTCCATTCGGCTGAAAGTGGCTCGGGGCCCAGACCGGCCAGGCCGGGATTTTCCAATTCGCCGAAAGCCGGCAGCAGCCAGACCCGGCCAAAGCGCCGGACATCTTCAAAATCCAGCCAGGAGACATCTTTACCCTTGAGGCTAAAGCGCAGATGAGTGTGCTTAGTAGGCTCAATCTCCTCCGTTCTATATAGCAGTTTGCCCGTCATGCGCAGATGCACCATTAAAAGAGCTCCCACTGCCGGATCGGCAGTTTGTACCAGATCGATCAACAGATATTTGCCGCGGCGTCTCAGATCAGTGATCTTCCAGCCATGCAGCGGCCGTTGGTCTTGGTTGATCAGAACGTCAGGGCGCAAGATCTCAGTCTTGATAATCTCCCGACCTTGGATCAAGGGCAGAAGACTGCGGCGGATTGTCTCCACTTCCGGTAATTCTGGCATTAAATAACCTCCGGTTCTGACTGTTAATGTATTACTGGCCAGTTCTTAAAAAACAGGGGATATCCGGTCAAACCGGATATCCCCTGCGATCAATTAGCGGGCACTGATTACTCCAGGGGAGCGCAGGTTCGGCGCAACCATTCTTTCTCTCTTTCATCCTTGAGCAAAGGTTCCACCTTTTCTAAAACCTGGGCCTGGAAATCATTGGTCCATTTCAGTTCTGCGGCACTCAACATATCGGGATCTATTAATTCGCGATCCAGCGGCACAAAAGTCAGATTGTCAAAATACAGATACTGATCGATGTCATATTTCTCTCCCGGCATTACCACAAAATCATTTTCAATTCTGACGCCGGATATGCCTTCGCGGTAAACTCCGGGTTCGATGGTCATCAGCATACCCGCTTTGAGTTCAGTCAGGTTGATGACAACGCGGGCAAAACGCCCAGGCCCCTCGTGTACACCGAGCAGATAGCCAAAGGGATGACCTGTGCCGCATTTGTAATCCAGTCCGTGTCTCCACATCACTCCTCTGGCCAAGACATCCAGATAATGGCCGCTGGTTCCGGTCAGGAAAGGCTGAGAGGCCAGGTTGATTAATGCTCTAAGAGTCAGCGTGTAATCGTATTTTTCGGCTTTGGTCACTTCTCCCAGTGACAATGTGCGGGTAATATCGGTTGTTCCGTCAAGATACTGGCCGCCGGAGTCAATCAGATAGAGCTTGCCGGGCTTGAGTTTGGCATGATTATCCGTAGTGGGCGAATAATGCATCATAGCGGCATTGGCACCATAGGCGGAAATCGGATTGAAGCTGATATCAACAAAATTCTCACCCTGGGCGCGGAAGTCATAAAGCTTATCTAACACATTCAGTTCGTTCAGATCGGCACCTTGGGCTACCTGATCTTTAACCCAAAAAATGAAGCGCGTCAGGGCTACACTATCTCTGAGGCTGGAATTCCTGACATTGGCCAGTTCCACCTCATTCAGCTCTGCTTTCAGCAGATGGGGATAGTCAAGTTCGGAACTGATTTGCATATGATCGGGAATAGCGGTATAGAAAGTTGTGCCGATGCGGTCACGATTCAAAACCATAGTTCCTGCCGGGAGCAGCTTCAGATGAGAAATCAGATCTTCATATGCTACCAGAGCGACTCCGTTTTCTTCCATATAGCTGCGCAATTTTTGATCGACTTTGTCCAGATCGATAAACAGGCGGGCTTCATCTTGCGAAATAAGGGCAAAGGAGAGAACAACGGGATTGTTTGGCACGTCACCGCCGCGGAAATTGAACAGCCAGCAAATATCATCTAAACCGGCATATAAGGCATAATCATACGCTCCCTTAGCCATCTTGGCTCTTACATTAGCCAGTTTTTCGGCAGCTGTCAGTCCGGTGAATTTGAGATCGTGCAGCCAGGCCTTAGCTTTGGGCAGTGCGGGACGGTCAGCCCAGATATCTCCAACCAGATCCAGATTAGTAACAAGTTCAATGTCTTTCTTTTTGAGATAGTGGGCAATCTCTTCAAAGGCGCCTTGAGATACTATACGGCCATCAAAGCCAAGCCTGCCGCCCTGAGGCAAATTGTCCATCAGATATTCTTTCAGAGTAGGGAAGCCTTCAGTGTCGATTTTCATCAGCTTGAATTCGGAACCCTCAATCTGTTTAGCAGCTTGAATAAAATAACGACCGTCTGCCCATAATAATGCGGCATCCTTTGTCACCAGCGCGTAGCCAGCGGAGCCATCAAAGCCTGTCAGCCATACTCTGGTTTTAAAGTAGTCTGAAATATACTCTGACTGGTGTGCGTCAGCGGTATTCACAAAAAATGCGTCAAGGTTGTGTTGGCTCATTAGCTCGCGCAGTTTCTTAATTTTTTCGTTTGTTGTCATCTAATCCTCCCAGTAATTTTTGATGCTTTATTGTCAATATGCAGTCGACTGATTTTGTCCGTTCCTGCCTGCACTTGTACGATAAATTTTGTCGTCTATATTATGACATAGTCCGACTACATAGTTTATCAATCTGTTCTGTGTTTATCAATCTGTTCCATCCTGCCCTGCCGACCAGATCACTTGCGCCGCCAATATTATTGACGCTTTTTGCGTAAAGGGTTATTCTGTAAGTACAGCTTATATATCAAAGAGCGAAGTTTTTAAAGTCCTGTCAGAGGACATCAAGAAAGGAAAAAAGCCGACCGGCTTCTTTCCGGTCGACCAAAAATTAAGGAGGAATAACTAATGACCAAAAAGATGAGCCCACAGTACCACATGGATTTGGAAGCGAAGCATGGTGCGCATAACTACCATCCGCTGCCTGTTGTACTGTCAAAGGGAAGAGGAGCCAAGGTTTGGGACGTAGAGGGGAAAGAATATTATGACTTCCTGTCTGCGTACTCTGCCGTGAACCAGGGACATTGCCACCCGAAGATTGTTGCAGCTATGGTGGAGCAGGTTGATCGAATCGCCCTGACATCAAGAGCTTTCCACAATGATCAGATGGGCGAGTTCTGCAAGTTCATGACGGACTACTTCGGCTATGACAAAGTCCTGCCGATGAACACCGGCGCAGAGGCTGATGAAACAGCGCTGAAACTGGCTCGCAAATGGGGCTACGAAGTAAAGGGCATTCCCGAGAACAAAGCTAAGATTATCGTTTGTGAGGAGAACTTCCATGGCCGTACTCTGGCAATGATTTCTTTCTCTACCGATCCCGAGGCTTATGGAAATTACGGACCTTTCCTGCCCGGCGTTGTCAAGATTCCTTATGATGATCTTGATGCTTTGGAGAAGACACTTGACGAAATCGGCGACGAGACCTGCGGATTCCTGCTCGAGCCTATCCAGGGCGAGCGCGGTGTCTATGTTCCTCACGATGGTTATCTGAAGGGCGCATATGACCTGTGTAAGAAGCACAATGTCCTGTTCATCGCTGACGAAGTCCAGACCGGTCTGGCAAGAACCGGCAAGCTCCTGGCCTGCGACCATGAGGGTGTCCGTCCTGATATCCTGACTCTGGGTAAAGCGCTGTCCGGCGGTATGCTCCCCGCCTCTGCAGTCATGGCAGACGATGAGATCATGCTGACAATCAAACCCGGCCAACACGGCTCTACTTTCGGCGGCTATCCGGTCGCCTGCAGAGTTGCAATGGCAGCCTTGACCGTTCTCAAGGAAGAGAACCTGGCCGAAGAGTCCGAAAGAAAAGGTAAGATTTTCCGCGATTACCTCAAGAACCTGAAATCAGATAATATCCTGATCGTACGCGGCAAAGGACTTCTGAACGCAGCAGTCATCAAAGAGAAGGAAAACAAAGCCGGCAAGCATATCGAAGCTTGGGATCTCTGCCTGATGATGGCCAAGTATGGTGTTTTGGCCAAGCCAACCCACGGCGATATCATCCGCTTCGCGCCTCCGCTGGTCATCACAGATGAAGAGCTGATGGATGCACTGAAGAAGATTGAGCTCGCTGTCGCAGATTACGACAAAGCCTAAGCTGACCTAATTTAAGCTTAAAGCACAAAATTAAAGGAGCTGCTCCCGGCGCCGAAAGGTTCGGGAGCAGCTCCTCTTTTTATGGTTGAACCAGATAACTTTAGAACCGGCGAGCCTAGAAAGTGAAAGCGTCGAGGCCGGCGTAAGTAGCTCGGGCGCCGAGCTCTTCCTCAATGCGCAGCAGCTGGTTGTACTTGGCAACGCGGTCGGTGCGCGAGGGGGCGCCGGTCTTGATCTGGCCGGAGTTGACGGCGACGGCAATATCGGCGATGGTGACATCTTCGGTCTCGCCGGAGCGGTGGGAGAT
>JAAZGH010000111.1 GCA_012511325.1 Clostridiales bacterium
AAGCTTACCTTGAACCATACCCTCGGTAGCAGCGCGTCCCGCCTTCTTCTCAGCAGTTGCCATGCCATGCTCGCGCAACCAGTTTATTGCTTTATCGAAATCGCCGTCCGTGGCTTGCAAAGCTTTTTTGCAGTCCATCATGCCGGCACCGGTTTGTTCTCTAAGATCCTTTACCATCGCAGCGGTTATAACCATATTTTTCTCCTTTATATCCTTTATATGCTATTGTGAATTCTTCCATTATTATCAGGGCAAAAGCGCTATTGCAAAATGCTTATACCCTATTCCTCATCAAAGTCAGCAGCAAAATCCATTATATCAACAGGTTCAACCTCAGCCTCAAATTCGTCAGCATCTTCCTCATCCTCAGCCGCCTTATCAGTCATCTGCTCACCCTGACGCCCTTCTAATACTGCATCCGCCATGATGCCGGTAATTAACTTAATCGCTCTGATAGCATCATCATTGCCCGGGATAACAAAGTCAACTTCTGTCGGATCACAATTGGTATCAACGATGCCGATGATAGGAATACCCAAGCGGCGCGCTTCGGCCACAGCAATATGCTCTTTCTTGGGATCGACCACATAAATGACCTGAGGCAGACCCGGCATATCGATAATACCGCCCAGATTGCGGTTGAGTTTTTCCTGCTCATTCATCAGAGCCGCAACTTCCTTCTTGGGCAGAACCTCAAAAGTTCCATCCTCTTCCATTTTTTGCAGTTCTTTCAATCTCTTGATGCTTTTGGCGATTGTGCTGTAATTGGTCAGAGTTCCACCCAGCCAGCGATTATTGACATAGTACATGCCACAGCGCTGCGCCTCTTCCCGGATAGAGTCCTGCGCCTGCTTCTTGGTTCCCACAAAGAGGATACTTCCTCCTCGCTCGGATACACTGCGCACAAATTCATAGGCCAGCTCAATCTGTTTTACCGTCTGCTGCAGATCGATAATATAAATACCGTTGCGCTCGGTAAAGATATAGGGAGCCATTTTGGGATTCCAACGGCGGGTCTGATGTCCGAAGTGAACTCCGCCCTCGAGTAATTGTTTCATGGTTACGACAGCCATAAATACCTCCTGTTTTTTCCTCCACGGACTCTAATCAATATCGCCTGCAACAGGATTAGTCCGTGTGCGTAATAACCGGAGAAATAATACCATATTATCCGCCGCACCGCAACAGAACGAAAAAGACGAAGACGCCGCCGGGCCGTCCCGCCTGCTAGAGATCAGTTGAGAGTATGATTAGGATTACTGGCAGTAGTCATCGGGTCATCCCGCTTTTAGAGATCAGTACCGGAGCGTGGTCAGCCGTGCAGCCAACCCTCGCTGATCAGCAGAGCACGCAGCTTCTGCCTGGTGCGATACAATATACTGCTGACAGTGTTCTCGCCGCGCCCAAGCAAACGGGCAATCTCCTCAATCTGCAGACCAAAGAAATAGCGGAGCACAAAAGCCTGACGAGCAGCAGCTCTCTCTTGAGCCAGAAAACCGGAAATCAGATCGGCAACAGCTTGCCCCTCTAATGCCTGGTCAGTTTGCTCACAGCCTGCGACAATCTCCCCCAATTCATCCAGCGCCAGTGTATACCGGTCACTGCCCCGCTTAAGCGCCTGGCGCCGGCGATATCTGTCAATCGAGTGACGCCGTGTAATCTTGACCAGAAAAGACAGCAGTATCTGCGGACGATGAGGCGGAATAGAGTTCCAGGACGAAAGATAAGTATCATTTACTATCTCTTCGCTATCCTCCGGATCAGACAGGATATTATTGGCAACAGTAAAGAGATACGGGCCATAGAGAGTGGCAACTTCGAACAGCACACTCTCATCTCTGGCCCAGTATCGATCAACTAATAACTTGTCCGTCGAGACATCATTCATTGAAGCTCTCCTTATATAACAGTGGCAAGATCAGTAAATCCGCTTCCCGTTTCTGCCGTATATCGGCATACCGCAGCCGGTTAACCGCCACTATTGTCCATGGATTTGCTCTACCTTATCTCTGATTATCGTCTCTAAGTCGGCAAGACTTTTGCCGGACAGTGCCTTAGTTATTGCATCGCCCTTTACCCTGGAGAACTGAACTTTGTTCCCGGTAACAGTACCGGCTCCCTGATATCCTCCCTGAATGTTGTAGTGTCCTTCATCAGTATGATAAAGGAACAGCACATATTCCTTGCCTTTTTTAAAGAGCGGTATCTCATCAAAGCCCTTTGTGACCATGCCGTTCAGACTTCCCCCGGTTTGCAATACAAGTATGGCATCACCGCTCTTAATATGGCCGTGATACACTTTATCCACTCTTAATTTTTGTTTTGTAAAAATCAGATCATGTCTTCTTTCAGGGATAGAATCCACAACTTCACCGGTCACAATAATATCCGCGGCCTTGACCATATCATCCACCGAAGTGTAATAATCAATAAAGAAAGCATTTGATTCAATCTCCTGTTCCCCTTCGCTTGCTGTTTTTTGATTGAACAGACCACCCCAAAACAAGACGCCGCTGACAACAAGGCAAACAGCCGCTGCCGCGACAACCCTACTCCAGGTTATGATCTTTTTAGGGCGTTTGCGCAGAAGACCGGCAGCCTCCGCGATAAGTCCGTCATCCAGCAGATCAAGAGCATCATAGAATTGTTCACGTTTCATAGAACTGATACCTCCGTACAGAATATTACCCCAAGAGGGATTACTCCTCTCACCCTATATCTCGCAAACGCCGGCCAAACCTTGCATGCTTTGGCAGAAGAAATGGGAGTGCAAGTGGTATAATCAGGATATCAAGTACAAACATTCTATAGACTAAAGCCGTTAAATGGTTGCGAGAGCGGTTGTTCCTTACTTTAGGATAGTGGTGGGAGCAGTTGCTATTTACTGTAAAGAACGGCTAGAGATAGAAAGGAGGATAAAATGGCTGTAGATAAGACTCTGATACCTTCGCCGGAAGTCATAAAGCATCTGGCTGATACCATGTCGGACTATCGCGAAGGCTTTATAC
>JAAZGH010000112.1 GCA_012511325.1 Clostridiales bacterium
CAATGACCATCAGGCTGCCGGATTCAAGTTCGAGGCCTATATCGACCTGTTTAGGACTGAGTCCGCGGTTGCTCAAGCCAAGGCTGGTGCCTCTGGGTAAAGAATAGTTCTCAACCGGGAATTGCGCTGACTGATAGGTGATGCCGGTAACCAGATCACTGAGAGACATACTGGAAAACAGCCATCTTTGTTCAGGGCAGGGTTTTTCCGGCCACAGAATCCGGACTTTATCTCTTCCGGACAGAGGGACGCACAGACTGATGCCATCGCTTAAGAGCACCGGGATACCCCTTTCCGTCAGTACCCTGGCCAGGCTCAGATTGGCCAGCAGATGATCCGGGCGGGAGCCGGTACAGCCCAAAAAAAGCAGCTCCAGATCATTTCTGAGCCGGCTTTTTGCCCATGACCCGCTGGCAATCAAGGAAAGTTCAGGTCCTATATCAGCTGCCGCAGCTGATTTTTTTCCCTCCTGCCCTGCTTGATCAGATAGCAGCAGATAAGCTGCCAGTTCGGAATCAGCTTCGTCTTTGGCCTCAGCGAACTGATAAATTGGGATCCCTTTTCCCTGTAACCATAGTAGATCATCAGCAGCTATCGAATCGAAATCCCCTACCGCAATATCCGGCTTTAATTGCCACTGCCTGGCATATGAAGCTCCTCTGTCGGCAACAGCTAACAGATCACAGCTGGCGAGCAAAGCAGCGCTTTCCGCTGTATCATGCAGATCGCCACCCAGCAAAATACCGGCGCGATAGGACTTTCTTTTCTCCCAAGGCAGTGTGATCAAGGATATCACCTCAGATTACTGTCAGAGTATCCCTATAAGCTGATTGGGCAGACTTAATAATCTCAGCTGCGGCCAACGCCGGATCATCGGCTCTGAAAATCGCATTTCCTGCCACCAGCAGATTGGCTCCCGCTTTGACCATTTGCGCCGCCGTATCTTTATTAATGCCGCCGTCCACTTGGATATGGAAAGACAGGCCTCTGTCCAGACTGATTTGTTTCAGGCGTGTGACTTTGTCTAACATCCGGCTGATAAAACTCTGTCCGCCAAAGCCGGGATTAACCGACATTACAAGCACCAAATCAACAAAGGGCAAAATCTCAGTCAAAGCTGTCAGAGGTGTTCCCGGATTGATCGCCACGCCAGGCGTACAGCCCAGATCACGGATCTGAGTCGCCAGTCGCTGACTATGTGCCGTGCTTTCAATATGGAAAACCAGACTGTCTGCTCCGGCTTCTGCAAAAGGCTCCAGCCACGCCTCCGGCTGATCGACCATCAGGTGAACGTCGAGCAGTAAGTCAGTGGCTTGGCGGATTCCGGCCAGAACGGGCGGACCGAATGTAAGATTAGGAACAAAATGTCCGTCCATGATATCGCAATGCAATATTCCGGCCTGATCCTTGATCAGCGCGATTTCTTCGGCGATACGAGCAAAATCACAGGATAGCAAAGAGGGACATATTAGCGGTTTGCCGGCAGTTTCGTGAAAAAGAGGCAGCATGATAATTCAACTCCCTTGTTCAATATTCCTGAGCCGCGATAACTTCGGCTCTCAGTTCCAAATAACGCTCATATCTTCCCGGGGACATAGTTTGAGCGGAAACGGCACAGCCCAGCTCCCCGGTATGGGCGCAACCGGCAAAGCGGCATTGCTGACTGAGCTGTTTAATCTCGGCATATCCGTCAGCCAGTTTGGCCAGATTTACGCCTGCCGCAGCCAGGCTGACCTGGCTGAAGCCGGGAGTGTCAGCGAGATAGCCTCCCTCTTTAAGCGGAAAGAGCTCAGTATGGCGCGTTGTATGTCGCCCGCGACCAATCTTGTCAGAAAGCTCGCCGGTCTCCATCAACTCTGTACCGAAGAGACGGTTGAGCAGTGTCGATTTGCCGGTTCCTGACTGGCCGGCAAAAGAAACCACCCTGCCTCGAATCAAAGCCCGGAGTTCCTCTAGCGCAGAGCCATCATCACCAAAACCGGTCTCGAACAGCAATGTACCCGCTTCCTTGTATTCGCGCCTGATCTGTTGAACTACTGTCCCACCCTTCTTTTGGTCCATTTTATTAATAATCAGGGCCACTTCAATCCCATGCGCGTAAGACATGACAATCAGGCGATCGACCATCGTGAGATCAGGTCGCGGTCGGGAAGCGGCAATAGTAATCAGAACCAGATCCAAATTGGCAACTGCGGGTCTGGCCAAAAAGCTCTTGCGCGGCAGAATTCCCTCTATGATATAAGGTATATCCGGATCCTCACTGGGACCATAGATAACTTTGTCACCGGGAAGAGGTCTTGATTCAGCTAATCTCAGGATGCCGCGCAGCATGACCAGGTCTTGAAAATTATTATAATGGCTGTGCAGAAGATAATGCCCTCCAATTCCACGCAGGATGGTAGCTGTGGGCTGAGCTTGATCTGCAGCAGTCATGGGCTTAAATATTTACGCCTGCCTCCACCGCCCGCATCAGAAGCCGTCGTCTCTTCAGATTCCGATTCAGTTGGAACCGGTGTCGGGGTTGGTGTCGGCTCTGGAGTCGGTGTCGGCGTAGGAGTAGGAGTTGGATTCAGGAACTGATCATAATCCAATTTGGTACCGATCACCATTTCTATGGTATCACCGCTAAAACTCTGGCCGGCGGCAATACTCTGCTGCAAGATATAAATCTTGCTCCACTGGCTTTCATCGCGAGTGTCCAGGGCATTCGCCTCAGGCGAGCCGATACTGGTTGTCAAAATTTTCTTGATGCCGACCTGGCTTAGCAGACTATATGCCTGCGACATATTCTTCCCCACCAGTTGCGGCATGATCTGTACCGCCGGCGGCGGCGGCGTTGGATTGAAATAGGCATTATAATCTTCTCTGGTGCCAACCAGGATCGATACCTGGCTGCCGCTCTCCACAATCTGTCTGGCAGCAGGAGTCTGGCTAATAACTACCTTCTTGTCATCGGGGATATTGCGTCCTCCTACTGTGCTCTGACCGCCCAGGATCAGATTGGAATCCTCCAGTATTTGAATAGCCTGCGCCAAACTCTGATTGGTAATATCAGGAACTTCGACAACTGCGGAACCAGAGCTGTAAATGATTGTTACCGTTGTGTCAGGGGTCTGGAGGCTGTTGGCCTGAGGGATAGTCCGGATCACTTTATCGCGCTCGACGGTTTCTGATGCCTCTTGACGGAAACGGACATCAAAAAATCCCGCACCCCGGATGATCTCTTCCGCGGCCAGACGCGATTGTCCGGTCACATCCGGCACTTCCAGATTACCCTGACCTATTGAGACATAGAGATTGAGAACAGTACTTTGAGGATTAATCTTGACTGTGCCGTCCGATTCCGGATCTTGCTTGAGAATAATGCCTTGGTTGACTGAATCATCCTCGACTGTGTGGATTTCAATTTCAAGATCCTGTTGCCTCAATTTTTCCAGCTCGGGCATCGCTTCTTCATAGTCCCGACCCACGAAATTCGGCAATGTAATCTCCAGGCTCCCCGGCTGATCCGGCTTGCTATTGAATCTCTGCACCAGCCAGATCACCAGAATGGCAACCAGAATCATTGTAACTGCGACAATACTTATGACCATCGCCGTATCACGATAACGAGATGTACGTCTCTTATTATAAGTCTGTTCTATCTCGCGCAATTTATTGTAATTAGCCTGTTGTCTCTGCAGGCCGATAGCGGAGGTAGATCCCTCCCAGGTGGCAGTCTTGGGAATTACCCCATAGACACCATCGGGCTCAATCATAAAGGCATCAAGCTCATCAACAAGCTCACGAGCGGACTGATAACGTCCGTCCGGATTTTTCTGCATAGCCTTATTGACGATTGCATCCAAAGCAGGGGGCAAGCTGCGCACATACGCGGAAGGCAAAACCGGCGTTTCCTGCAGATGCTTAATTGCCACAGCTACTGAAGACTCGCCGTCAAAAGGCAACCGGCCGGTCAGCATTTCGTAAAAAACCACACCCAGTGAATAGAGATCCGAGCGGGTAGTAATAGCACCGCCTCTGGCCTGTTCCGGAGAAAAATAGTGCACGGAGCCGAGTACCATGCCGCCTGTCAAGGTAATGGTATTGGCGCTTGAGGTACGGGCTATGCCGAAGTCCGTGACTTTGGCTACCATATTAGGTGTGACCAGAATATTCTGCGGCTTAATGTCGCGGTGGATAACACCGCGCTGATGCGCATGCTCCAACGCCAGGCCTATCTGAATCATCAATGGTGTAGCCAGCCTATAGTCCAGATAGCCATGCTCTTGAATCAGCTCTTTAAGTGTGCGGCCCTCAACATACTCCTGCACAATATATCTGATTTTGCCATCTTGCCCATAATCAAGAACACTGACAATATTGGGA
>JAAZGH010000113.1 GCA_012511325.1 Clostridiales bacterium
GCTGACAGCTATCTATGAGCGCTACGGCTATCAGGGCGAAGCTACCGTCTCCATCTACCGCGAAGGCAAGACCGGCCAGGAAAAGATCAGCGCTGCTATGGAATCTTTGCGCCGGAACAGAGCCGATGGCATTCCCGGCGCCGAAGTGACTGCGGTACTCGACTATCTCAGCGGCGAGCGCCTTAACATAGCGACAGGGGAATGTACCGACACAGCGCTTAAAGGCAGCAATGTGATGCTATATGAATTAGCCGGTCCGTCCGGCCATGACTGGATGTGTGTCCGGCCCTCAGGAACCGAGCCTAAGATCAAGATCTATTATGGCATCTATGATCAGGATCAGACCAGTTGTGACCGCAGACTGCGGGAAATCAAAGAGAAAACTTTGGCCCATCTCGACAATCTGCTGGCTTAGCATGCCGGGGGAATATATAAGTGGCCTTTACCCATCTGCATCTGCATACTGAATACAGCCTGCTGGACGGAGCGATCCGCCTGTCTGAGCTGCCGCCGCGCCTGAAAGAATTAGGCATGACTGCCTGTGCCTGTACGGATCACGGTGTCATGTACGGTGTGATTGATTTTTACCGGGCGATGAGGGAGGCCGGCCTGAAACCGATCATCGGTTGCGAGGCCTATGTGGCGCCCCGCAGTTATACTGATAAAGACGGCGTCAAGGACAGAGATCCCTGGCATCTGATTTTACTGGCCGAGAACATGACAGGCTACAAAAACCTGATGTGGCTGGTATCGGAGTCTTTCGTCAATGGTTTTTACTATCGGCCGCGGGTTGATCATCAGCTCTTGCGCGAGCACAGCGAGGGTCTGATTGCGCTTTCAGCCTGCCTGGCCGGCGAGGTCCCACAATTGATTTTGCAGGGACGGTATAAGGTTGCTGTCCAGGCCGCCAAGCGCTATCAGGAGACTTTCGGCCAGGGCAATTTTTTCCTGGAATTGCAGGAGAATGGAATCCCGGAACAAACCAAGGTCAATCAGGCACTGATCAGAATCAGCAGGGAAACTGGAATCCCGCTGGTCGCGACCAATGACTGTCATTATATGTATCAGGATGATGCCTTCAGCCATGAGGTGCTGCTGTGCATCCAGACCGGTAAGACGATGAGTGATCCGGATCGGATGCGCATGCACAGCGATGAATTCTATCTCAAGTCTCCGGAGGAAATGGCGAAAGCCTTCGCCGACTATCCCGAAGCATTGGTCAATACGATGAAAATTGCCGAGCGCTGCAATGTCGAGCTGGAATTTGACCGGCTGTCACTGCCTCATTTTGAGACGCCGCGGGGGGAGTCGGCGGCGGAATATCTGCGTCAACTCTGCCTGGCCGGACTGGAGCAGAGACTGCAAAATAAAGCGGAGCATATTTCGGAGCTGACTTATCGGGAGCGTCTGGAGCACGAGCTCGAAGTCATAATTGATATGGGTTATGCGGACTATTATCTGATCGTCTGGGATTTCATACGCCATGCCAGGGAGCAGGGTATTATCGTGGGTCCGGGCCGCGGCTCCGGAGCAGCTTCTCTGGCGGCCTATGTACTGCGTATCACTAATATCGATCCGATCAAATATAATTTGCTCTTTGAGCGTTTTCTTAATATCGAGCGCGTCAGTATGCCCGATTTCGATATTGATTTCTGCTATGAACGGCGCAATGAAGTCATCCAATATGTGACCGAAAAATACGGCGCCGACCATGTTTCCCAGGTTATCACTTTTGGTACGCTGGCCGCCCGGGCGGCGATCCGCAATGTGGCGCGGGCCATTGACGTGCCCTATGCCGAGGCTGACCGCATTGCCAAGATGGTGCCGGCGGAGCTGAATATAACTTTGGATCAGGCTCTGGCGATCAATCCCGAGTTACGCCGTTATTATGATAATGATGAAGTCACCCGTCGGATCATCGATCTGTCGCGGCGTCTGGAGGGTATGCCGCGCCATGCCTCTACTCATGCCGCCGGTGTAGTTATCTCTGGTCAGCCGATCACGGAGCTGGCGCCTTTGGCCCGCAACGAGGATTCGATCGTAGTCCAGTTCACCAAGGATAATATTGAGAGGGTAGGGCTGCTCAAATTCGATTTCCTCGGCCTGCGAACCTTGACTGTGATCCAGGATACCGTAAATATGGTCAAGGCCGATAAAGGGATCGAAATCGATATTGACGATTTGGATTTCGACGATCCC
>JAAZGH010000114.1 GCA_012511325.1 Clostridiales bacterium
CGCCGCAGATCTGGGCAAAATCATCAAGATAGGGTCTGAGTCGACGACCCAGCCAGGGCTTAACCTCTGTATCGGCCGATACAGAGACAACTTCTTCTGCTGTCGACTGTAGTGTGCGGGCAAGATTTTGCTCCTCATCACTGTCGCTGTTAATATCCACCCGTTGCCCGGTTTTGCGTCCGAGGTAATTCTCATAAATATCTATGGCAAAGCGCTCCAGGTCCAGAGCCAGCCTGACACAGGTCTCCGTCGTTTCCGCTAGGATGAAAGCTCCGTGCCGTGCCATAAGAATGGTCCTGGCTTCAGTCTGAGCGAGTGTAGCTTCCATATTGCGATGCAAGGTTTTGCTGCCGGGCAGGCCGTAGGCACTCAGGGGAAGGCAAACACTGCCTAATACCGACTGCCATTTGTCGCTTATACTTATATCTGTACCAAGCAGGGAGATAGCCGAGGCATAGACTTGGTGTGTATGGGCCGCCACCTTTACAGTGGGTAAATGGCGGTAAGCCAAGGCATGCATCGGCGCCTCGGAAGAAGGCTTATAACTTCCCTCATCCAGTACCTTGTTGTCACTCACTACGGAAACTTTAACCAGGTCAGAGGACACCATACCCTCGTAGGCCCGGCCCGAGGGAGTGATGACAAAAGACTTTTCATCCAGGCGAGCACTAAAGTTGCCCCAGGTACGTACTACCAAGCCGGTTTCTAAAAAATTTTGCGCCAGATCTATAACCGCCCGGCGAATTTCCCGCTCCCTGCCTCGCTGCATAATTCTTCCCTACTTATCCAGTCTAACCACATTGGCAAAGGTGCGATCAAAGGCAGCCAGAGCCTGGTCAATCATCTCCTCGTTATAAGCAGCACTGGTATAGAGCCTACTACCGGCTAGTGTAACCAGGCCTTCCGCCATATAGGCTGCGCCCATATGTTCCATTTCTGCCTTGCGGACAGAGGTTTCGTTTAAGACCTTAATTATAGTCCAGGGTTTCTTCCAATTGACGACAAAGTGCATGGTGCCGACTGTTTCAAGATGGCAGATGGAACCTTGGTTAAAGGCCACAAAGGGTAGATCATATTTTTTAATTAGCTGTTTCAGCCCGGCCGTCAGACGGTCACCCATGGCATTAGCCTTATCGCAGGCCTTAGTTTCTTGGATTAGCTTAATAGTGTAATAACCAGCCAGTGCCGACAGAGGCGTGGCCGCCATAGTTCCGCCAACAAGGGCTTTTTTTACCTTGTCGCCGGTTTGGATACCGGCTGCCAGATATTTGCGGTATTCTTCCTTACCGCCGACGCCACCGGCACCCGGATAACCGCCGCCGATAACTTTGCCGAAGACGGTCAAATCCGGTTCGATGCCCATAATACCCTGGACACCGTGAGGCGATAGACGGAAAGCAGTGACAACTTCATCAAAAATAAGCAAAGCACCGTATCTCTTGCAGAGTTCGGCCACACCCCTGACAAAATCGATGCTGATCGGTCGTGTGCCGCTTTCAGGGCCGATAGGCTCAATCATAATTGCCGCTGTGCCGCCACGTAGAGAATTACGCCGTAGTTTGTGTTCCAGCGACTTGAGATCGCCGGGGAAGAACTCATCTATGCCCTTAAAGATAAAGCGGGGAATGCCATGGGCCTGAGTAAATTTGCTGCCCGGAACACGGATGCCATAGGCATGCTGATCGCTCCAACCGTGATAGGCTCCGCCCATTTTTAAAATGTGTTTCTTCTTAGTAGACAGCCGGGCAATGCGGATAGCTGCCATGCAAGCCTCTGTCCCTGAGTTCAGCATGCGCAACCAGGCAACGGAAGGGATAAGTTCAGTTACCAGTTCGGCAAGATGGAACTCATATTCGTGAAAAAGACCGGTTGAGGGGCCGCAGGTGTTAAGAAGATCAATGACTTTTTCCCTGACCTCAGGCGGATTTGAACCCAAAACAGTGGGGCCGCCGGCCTGTAAAAAATCAAAATATCTATTGCCGTCCAAATCTTCCAGATAAGCCCCTTCCGCCTTGGTAAAGACCAGAGGAAAGGGGTGGTTAAAGGCCAGGTTATGCTGAACACCACCAGGTATATACTTTACAGCCTGCTGCACCATAGCGTGACTTTGCTGACATTTCCGGCCGAAATACTCTTTTTCATAGGCGGCTAAAGCGTCCGGTGCTATAGAATGAATCGGCTTTTTAATTAATTGGTCTAATTCCTCTATCTGCTGTCTCACTGCCGCAGCACTTAAGTCAACCATATAGGCCTCCTTTAATTGAGTACTTACTCAATACTAATCTAGCATTGCTAATCGGCAAATGCAAGATTATATTGCGTGCTAATTGGCTTTTCTTAGCCTAAATGTTAATATTAAATCTGACAAATATTGAGTTTCTACTCAATTCTATTTAAACTTGCCGGCTCTGGACTGAGCCGGATGTGGAGAAGAATAATGAGGACCTTTGTTAACGAGAGTTTTAAACGCCTTGATGCGGAAAAACAGGAACGGATCATCAGAGCCGCCATCCATGAATTTGCCGACCGGGGCTATGAGCTGGCCAATACAAACGACATTGCCGAGCGAGCCAAAATCAGTGTAGGTTCACTCTTTCACTACTTCGATACCAAAGAAAATCTCTTTCTATATATCGTGCAATACGGCTCCAGAATCATTGAACAATACACAGGTCAAATCGTGGAAGATGGGGCGAAGAGTGTTGCAGAGAAGATCGAACAACTGCTGCGTTTAGTGGTGAAGACCTCACGTGAGGAGAAAATCCTGATTCGTCTCTACCACGAGATGTCCTCGCTTGGCAATAACGATTTTCTGACCAAGGTGCCGCAGAGCCTGGAAAGCTTTACCGCCAGACACTATATTGCGATGCTGCAAGAGGGACAGAAAAAGGGCGAGGTAAGACCTGATCTGGATATTAGTCTGGCTCCCTTTGCCATGGACACCATCGTCATGTCCCTGCATTATGTCTACTCCTGTGATTACTACAATATTCGTTTCCATATCTACAACAGTCCCTGGATCGATCAAGATAAAAATGACGAAAAAGTTATTGCGGAAACGCTCAAGTTTTTATGCGGTGCTCTCTTAGTGCCTGAGAATGAGCGAAGAGGTCAACAGACATGATTATTCTAACCTATGATGTAGGCACAACAGGAGTTAAAACCTGCCTGTTTTCTTTAGAAGACGAAGGCGGCCAACAGGGTTCGCTCCTGCAGATATTGGACTCGAGCTTTGCCGAATATTCTCTGCGCATTCTGCCAAACGGCGGAGCGGAGCAGGATCCGGAGGAATGGTGGTCCGCACTCTGCCAAACGACACGACAGTTAGCTGACCGCCGGCCGAAAGAATGCTCCCAGATTGCCGGCATCAGCTTCTGTGCCCAGGCGCAAAGCCTTGTCCTGCTCGACAAGGCTGCCCGTCCGGTCCGCCCCTCCATGAGCTATATGGATCAGCGCTCAGGCGCCGTGCGCCGAGCTCACAGCGGACGCGGGCCGAAAATTGCCGGTGCCGGCATACCTTTTCTCTTGCAAAGTCTTTACCA
>JAAZGH010000115.1 GCA_012511325.1 Clostridiales bacterium
ATTTGCGTCACGTCAAGTTATTACCAATCCGGACCGTACTATCCAATCTGTTAAACGCGAGTTGGGTATTTCCTGGAAGACAACCGTAGATGGTACTACCTATACGCCACAGGAGATCTACGCAATGGTGGTGCAAAAACTCAAAACTGATGCGGAGGCATATCTGGGTGAAAAAGTTACTCAGGCCGTCATCACTGTTCCTGCATACTTTAGTGATGCCCAGCGTCAGGCAACCAAAGATGCAGGCAGAATTGCCGGCTTGGATGTGCTGCGTATAATTAATGAGCCTACAGCGGCAGCTTTGGCTTATGGTCTGGATAAAGAATCCGAGCAGAAAATCATGGTATTTGACCTCGGTGGCGGAACCTTCGACGTTTCCTTATTGGAAATAGGCGATGGTGTTTTTGAGGTGTTGGCTACTTCCGGCAATAATAGGCCGGGCGGTGACGATTTTGATACAAAAATCGTCGACTGGATGGTTGCTGAGATGAAAAAAGATCAGGGGATTGATTTGTCAGTTGATAAGATGGCGATGCAAAGACTACGTGAAGCAGCCGAGAAAGCTAAAGTCGAATTGTCTTCGGTAACTTCGACTAATATCAATCTGCCTTACATTACGGCAGATCAAAGTGGCCCTAAACATTTGGAGCTGACACTCAGCAGAGCAAAATTCGAGGACATGACTTCCGATTTGGTAGAAGCTACAATGAATCCTGTGCGCAACGCAATGAATGATGCGGGGCTGAAACCGGCAGATATTCATAAGATACTATTGGTTGGCGGTTCCAGCAGAATTCCCGCGGTGCAAAATGCTGTCAAGGATTATTTCAATCAGGAGCCGTTTAAAGGTATTAATCCCGATGAATGCGTTGCCATAGGTGCAGCAATTCAGGCTGGAGTTTTGTCCGGTGATATTAAAGGGATGGTTCTATTGGATATAACGCCTCTTTCCTTGGGAATTGAGACTCTGGGAGGCGTGATGACCAGAATTATTGACAGAAATACAACTATTCCAACCAGGAAGAGCCAGATCTTCTCAACCGCCGCAGACGGACAGACATCTGTTGAAGTCCATGTTCTGCAGGGTGAACGAGAATTTGCTCAGCATAATAAAACTTTAGGCAGATTTAACTTAGATGGCATAGCTCCTGCGCCGCGCGGTATCCCTCAGATTGAGGTGACATTTGATATTGATGCCAATGGAATCGTAAATGTTTCCGCAGTAGATAAGGGCACTAATCGTGAACAGCATATAACGATCACTGCTTCTTCTAATTTGACTGAGGAAGAGATTAATAAGGCAGTCAAGGATGCAGAGCAATTTGCGGCCGAAGACAGGAAGAAAAAAGAAGAAGTAGATACCCGCAATCATGCCGATTCTGCTGTTTATCAGGCTGAAAAACTTCTTAAGGATGACGGTGATAAATTTGAAGCCATTGACCGCTCAGATATCGAGCAGGCTATTGCAAAATTGAAAGACAGTATTTCGACGGGTAATTTAGACGCTATGAAAACTGATACTGAAGCTTTGCAGCAATCAATCTATAAGGCTAGCGAAAAGCTGTATAAGCAGGCCCAGCAGAACCAAAGCGATTTTGAGCAGCCAGGGTCTCAGGATTCAGCAGCCGGCGGAACTTACGAAGCAGATTTCAAGGAAGCCGGTTCTGATCCTCAATAAATTCAGTAACAGGACAATTTATGGTATGATTTTGTAAATGATACCCGCCGCATATAAGGCGGCGGGTATCAGCATGTAAACTCGGAGGAACAAGTGGCAGAAAAGCGCGATTATTACGAAATCTTAGGCGTTGGAAAATCCGCGGATGAAAATCAGATCAAGAAAGCTTATTGGAAGTTGGCAAAAAAATATCACCCGGATGTAAACCCGGGTGATCAGGAAGCCGAAGATAAGTTTAAAGAAGCAAACGAAGCATATGAAGTTCTGAGCGATAAGGAAAAACGCAGCCGCTATGATCAGTTCGGTCATGCCGGTGTCGATCCCAACAGTTTCTCCGGCCAAGGTTTCAGCCATTTTGACTTGAACGATATTTTCAGCACAATTTTCGGCGGTTTTGGCGGTTTTGGCGGTTTTGGCGGCTTTGGCGGTCAGCAAAGTACAGGGCGTAGCCCACTGCGAGGAGCTAATTTGCGCTATCGCATGAATTTGGATTTTTTAGAAGCTGCTTTTGGTGTTGAAAGAGAGATCTCTATCAATAAGGATGATATCTGTGAGACTTGTTCCGGAACTAAGACTAGTGACGGATCAAAACCCAGAACTTGTCCAACTTGCCAAGGCACCGGTCAGGTGCAGATGGTGAGAGAAACAATGTTCGGTCAGATGATGACGAGCAGAACCTGTGATACTTGCCGTGGCAGTGGCGAAATAATCGATAATCCCTGTCCGGACTGCAAAGGACGGGGTGTTCGGAGCAAGAGTAAAAGGCTCCATGTTAAAGTGCCGGCCGGTATCAATGAGGGTGAAATGCTGACACTGCGCGGAGAAGGAGAGCCGGGCACGGATGGCGGATCATACGGTGATCTATATATTGAAATCAGGATCAGACCCCACCCGGTTTTTACCAGAGAAGGTGTTCAGACATATTGTGAAATCCCTGTTACATTTACTCAGGCGGTATTAGGAGCTGAAATTGATGTCCCGACTATAGATGGCAATATCAAGTACAGATTGAGAGAGGGAACTCAGCCCGGCGATGTTTTTACGATCAGAGGAAAAGGGATCCCATATATTAATCGTCCTGATGTGCGAGGTGATCATAAATTCCGTGTCAATTTGGAGGTACCAAAAAATTTAGATCAAAGACAGAAAGCGCTTCTGCAGAGTTTTGAAGATAGTATGGGTGACGGGAATTATAAAGAAAGGAAGAGCTTCTTGAATAAAATAAAAGAACTCTTTAATTGATTGCTTGCGTGGCTAGAAATACGGAGTACATAGTCTTCGACTTGGAATGGAATATCGTCGGCATAAAAAATGATGTTCCTGCTGAAGAACAAAAAAAACTACCGTTCGAAATAATTGAGATCGGTGCCGTAAAACTGGATCGCCATTTGCAGGAGGTTGGTTGCTTCAGTACCTACGTCAAACCGGTTCTTTACCCCATTATGTCGCAATATGTATCCCGAGTTACTAATCGAAAACAAGACAGCCTCAGTCACGGGCTCACTTTCCCGACTGCAGCAAAGCACTTTTGCGCTTTTGCCAATAATGCCGCCAATGTTTATTGCAGTTGGTCAAAAGCGGATCCTAATGTTTTAATAGACAACTTCCGCTACTATGACTTAGATTTTATCGAACCATTTTACTGTATGGACATACAATCACTTTTTTCTGTGATAGCTGAGAAAGTATCAAGTTCTACACAGCGGTCAATTGAATATGCCCTGAATTACCTGCGGATCCCTTGTGAGAAACCTTTGCATACAGCTCTGAATGATGCCTTTTATACAGGTCTGATTTTGAGCAAAATTTGGCAGGGCATGGAAGGGAGTGCCCGGTCGCGGAATAGGATCCTCAGGTCATTCCAATATCAACCCTCTGTGAAGAGAAGACGATAATATTTTTTCTTACCTCGGCGGACTATGATTGCGTTCTCGGCCAGGTCAGCATCGGCAATGATATAATCAACATCTTCCACAGGCTGATCATTGATATAAAGGCCACCCTGGGCGATTAAACGTCTTCCTTCGCTGCGTGAGGGGATGATGCCGGTTTCAGTTAACAACTCGAGCAAAGGTGTTTGCCGGGCGGTTAAAGGCATTTTAAATTCCGGCATTTTTTCAGCGGTTCCGACGCCGGAAAAGATCGCTTTGGCGGTTCGGTCAACTTCCTGCGCGATACTTTCCCCATGAACTGTCCTGGTTAATTCAAAGGCCAGAAGCTCCTTGACCGGATTAAGCTCTTGCCCCTGCAAATGTTCAAATTTCCTGATTTTAGCCAAAGGTAAGAATGTCAATAGTTTGAGGCAGCGAATTACATCTGCATCATCAATATTGCGCCAGTACTGATAAAAATCATATGGCTTTAGTTTCTCAGGATCCAGCCAGACAGCACCACCAACAGTTTTCCCCATTTTTTCTCCGGCATAATTGGTTAGCAGTGTCAATGTCATGCCCCAGGCCTGGCCGCGCTCTTTGCGGCGAATTAAGTCAGCACCTGCAATAATGTTAGACCATTGATCATCTCCGCCAATTTGCAGTTGACACCCATAGCGGCGATACAATTCAAGAAAATCATAGGCTTGAAGTAACATATAATTAAATTCCAGAAAGGTCAGACCGCGCTCTAAACGTTGCTTATATGCTTCTGCGGCCAACATGCGATTAACAGAAAACTGGGATCCGATCTCTCGGATGAATTCGATATAATTCAGAGGGGCCAGCCATTCGGCATTATCCACCATCAATGCCCGATCATCAGTAAAATCCAGCAAAATGCCCATTTGTCTCTCAAATCTTGATACATTGTGTCTGATTGTTTCCAGTGACATAATCTTTCTCATATCGGTGCGATCCGAGGGATCACCGATCATACCGGTGCCGCCGCCCAGAAGAGCAATCGGTCTGTGACCGGCACGCTGCAAGTGAGCCATTGCCATCATCTGAACAAAATGACCGACATGGAGACTGTCAGCTGTGGGATCGAAACCAATATAGAATGTCGCACTTGGTTGCGAGAGATAATCACGTACCTCTGCCTCATTGGTGACTTGGGCAATAAAGCCGCGTTCTTGCAGTTCATCATAAATTGATCCAGGCATTGTATGCACCTCAACGGTAAATTCTTTGTCCATTTTATTCTGAGCAGTTAACTTCGTCAAAGCAAAACAGGTTTTTGCTCATAATAGCGGTTAATGCTCTGATTTGTCGATTTCAACCAGAATTTTGCCGCCGTTAAAGAAATCTCTGCTTGCCGCTGCGCTAGAATGCAGTCCAGCCCGGCATACTCGGAAGCAAGACTAATTATGGGCAATGAGCTATACTTTTGCATTAAGCGCAGGAGATAGCGCCCGGTTTTATTGAAACCGAGTACCTTAATATATTTGGGTTCAGTCAACTCCTCCAAGTCGGAGCTAGTCAGTCCAAGCAATAATGAAATGACGGCTCTACGGACTCTGGCCGCAGGATGAGACCTTGAGGCCGCAGCCTGTATCAGGCGAGGCAAATCAGCATCCATTATGTCCGGTTGCGAGATAATATTTAAAAGTCTTAATCCTAAGCCCTGTTGCATATGCGCAATTGCGGTAATGCTTTCGGCAGTTTGCTGTCCAAGTGCGAAAAATACATCATTCTTGAGTTGATTAAACAGCAATAGCCCGGAGTTGTTTTGTATCGCCGCCAGAATTTTGGCCAGAGAATAGCTGGGCATTCTTTTTTCCAGCTTATGAGTAATGATATGTAATGGTGAAGTATCGATATTAAAGCAAGGAAACTGACAGTCTTCAATAAGAAGATCGGTTAGGATCTGTCTGATTGCGCTGGATGATATTTCGTCCTTCCTGGGAAAGGTTCGCAACTCAATATTTGAATCGGCGCTATCAGCTTTTAGAGCTTTCAGGTACTCAATTGCGAGAATATTATTCGGTTTTTGAAGCAAGGAGGCCAGTTTATAATCCCCTGTGATTTCCGCCACAGCGTATTCCCGGGCAGCCGGGAAGCCCATTCCGGATTTTATCCCGACTTGCAACAGTTCTTTGTATGTTGGGCTTTCATTGCTCAGCAGAGTACTGATTTGTTGCAGTTCATCCAGATTAGGATTTTCAGCCCCGCATGCAATTTGCTGCACAATACCGGTGCTATGAAGGCATTTTACTGCTCCGGCAGCAAAACCTTCTGCGCTTGATAAGGCATAGATTTCCGGTAAGGACAATATTAAATCTGCCCCCGCTTCCAGAGCGGTTCTCGTACGCACCCATGACGGCAACAAATTAGGAACACCCCTCTGACTAAAAAACTCAGGCAGGATGATAATGATGGCAGATCTATCCTGCGAAACCTTTCTGATCTGTCGTAACAACCAGGCGTGTCCATGGTGCAAAGGATTTAATTCGGCAATTACAGCTATAGTTTTCACGGTATTTTTCCTATACCAGACCATTTTAGCAGAGTAGCTTCCTTTTAACATGCTCTGTCATCAGAAGAGAAATTAGCTTAAAATGCAAATATGAAAGATATTGTACATAAGAAAAAACATTTTATACTTCCTCTTATAGCAAGCTTGCTACTCATAAGTATAGCTCTATATATATTTTTTATTTCGCGGCGTAATTTAGTCAAGCTGCCCTTAGATAGATTGCCGGGAATTGCGGCTGATTTTGGTCAGACAGATCCCGATCTTATTGCTCCCGGAGTATTAAAGCAAATCGAAAAGAATTTGTTGATTGATATTGAGCTTAAATTAAGTCAAACAGATGAAGTTCGGACCGTCTCCGGTCTATTGGTAGCCTGGCGTAAACAACCGGACTTGGTGTTAGGTGATGATACAGATAAAGAAATTGTTGCAGATCAGATACTGGCAATTGATCAATTATATTTTGGCCAGGTTCTGCTCGAGTCGGGGAGTAATAAAAAATTCAAACAATGGCGCCGGAATTTCAAACAAGCTTTCTTTGATGATAACAGCAGACTGTTCGTAAATGCTCTGGAGAGAGAGGATAGCAATATATTTCTGCAAAATGATCCGAACTGGATTACTACTCAAGATTATATGCGCCTGCTTTTGCTGGCTTATCTGGAGAGGCCGACAAAAGATCTGAGCCGGGAAATTTCTGATCTGTCCGGGACATTGCTTCCTTTGTTTCTATCCGGACCACCAACAACAATTGAAGGTTATGGACCGGATTTAAACCACCCCTTGATCTCTAAGGCGGCGGATGATCCTTTGCCTTCCGAACAAAAGCCCATTCCCCTGATATCTGTAGAGAGCATTGATTTCTGGACATGTGAGCAGTTGTCAGCTTTTGACCTGAAATGGGCAGAGATTGCCAACAGTTGGAAATCAAGACTTGAGGAATACCAATACGAGGTCGGCATGCCATTTCCGCCCGAAGGCTGGAGCCCTGCTGATCGGGATCTTATGCCGTTGATTGAATCCGGCTTCCAGGCCGAGACCTGGCGGATGTTGCGCACTTCTATCCACCTCGCTGAAGTTGGGGTGATGAATGAGGATTTTATTAGTTTTATCTTGGGCGAATTAAACAATGGTCCTCTTGCTGCCTCCTATCATCTTCTGGATGGTTCCGTGTCAGAGAAGCAAACCGATCCTGCACTGGCGGCCTGGTCTGCAAGATTGGGACGCGCGTGTGACAACCGTTCTCTGTTTTCTGCGGCGGCAAAACAGTTAAGCCGAAGTTATGTTTCCAGCCAGACTAATGATTTTTTCGGGGCCTTTGCTCGTCGTGATGAGGAGGGGAGATTGGTCATTTATGCGCTGGATCAGGTTCTGGGTTTGTTGGCTCTGCAATAAGATAGCATGTCGGCGCGGAATTGCTTATAAAAGAGTCATCCTTAGTGCCAAAATTGCACCTTCGTTTAAAATTCAGGATTATCAATTGAATCTGTTCGCAGGATAACTTATACTAATTGTCGGTGTTATTTTAACAATTAAATATAAATTATTGTGGAGGAATACGATGAGTTTTTTAGACAATGTCAAAGCTGAAGCTCGCAAGGTAAAGAAAAATATCGTTTTACCGGAAAGCATGGATCCGCGGGTTGTTGAAGCGGCAGCCAAGATTTTACAGGAAGATCTGGCCAATGTCATATTGATTGGGAAGCAGGATGAAATCCAGGCGCAAGCGCCCGATTGGGATGTCTCGGCAGCTACTTTTGTTGATCCGGCTTCGTATGAAGGACTGGATGATTTTGCAGACACATTCTATGATATGCGTAAAAAGAAAGGCATGACCCCGGAAGCAGCCAGGGAGACTATGCTCGAACCAACACCATTTGGCGTTATGATGGTTAAGAAAGATCTTGCTGATGGTTTGGTGGCTGGTGCTGTCGGCAGTACGGCGGACACACTGAGACCGGCATTGCAGATTCTGCGCACTAAGGAGGGTACCAATCTGGTATCATCATTTTTCTTGATGGTGGTTCCTGATTGTCCATATGGGGATAACGGTACTTTCCTGTTTTCTGACTGTGGTCTGGTCGAGAATCCTGACGCTGCTCAGCTGGCAGAGATAGCAGTTTCTTCCGCTTCATCTTTTCAGGCTTTGACTGGTGTCGAGCCCAAAGTAGCTCTTCTGTCTTATTCCAGCTTTGGCTCCGCCAAAAGCGAATTGACTGAGAAGGTAGTCGAGGCGACAAAATTGGCTAAGGCGAAGGCGCCTCATTTGACTTTGGATGGCGAACTTCAGGCCGATGCGGCAATCATTCCGGCAATCGGCAAATCAAAGGCGCCTCAGAGTAAGGTTCAGGGTGATGCCAATTGTCTGATATTCCCGGACCTGAATGCTGGCAATATCGCTTATAAATTAGTTGAACGGCTTGGAAAAGCTGAGGCATACGGTCCTATGTTGCAGGGAATTGCCAAACCGGTCAATGATCTGTCTCGTGGTTGCAGCGCTGACGACATTGTCGGTGTAGTTGCTTTAACTGTACTCCAGTGTACACAAAATTAATAATGGCTTAAGCCGGAGGATAAAGG
>JAAZGH010000116.1 GCA_012511325.1 Clostridiales bacterium
AAGTCCGTCAATTTCAGCAACGGCTTTGGCAATATTGCCACCGCCGCGCTGATTTTGGTCACCGGCAGCAGCTTCACTGCACTCGATCAGATATTCGATCTCCTCAGCCTTAATATCCTCGCTGCGCAGAGCATGTAGAACAGACAGAACACCGGAAGCCTTTGTTACCAGATTTTCATGCAAAACATGGGCGCTGAGATTGAGATCGATATTATGGGCGCGTTTGACACAACCGACTAGTTCTCCGTTAAAATACAAAGGCTCGGCGGCCTCTTCCTTGACCAGCTTGTCAATTTCCGCCGTCTCTAAACCGGACTTAAGACGGTCAAGCAGTGCCGGAGTGATCACCGGATTGTCAGCAAGAACAGGTTTAACCTTTTCTACAAAGGCTGCCTCCAGCTTGACCAGATCAAACTCATCCGAAATCTGCATCAGAAGCAGAAATTCATCATTGGGCATTATTTCGCCAAAAGGACCGAAGCGATCTGCCCCCTCAACCGGCTTGTCATACCAGGGCATTTCAATTTGCGCCAGCTCTTCGGGAGTAATATTGCCGATATATACCTGATTGGGATAGTAAGCAACAGCTTCTTCATAAGAACGCAGATGCTTGGGCAGCTCCTTCAGGTATTCACTATCCGGATTTACCGTTCTTTCCGTAGTTTGCGTTGTGCCGTTATATAAAACCATTTCCGGCGTATGCGCCAGGATATAACTTGCTCCCTTGATCACACTGTTCATAAATAATCCTCCAATCAAAATCTCTTAATTTCTTTGCTTCGGAATGCCAACTGCTTCTTATAATTCTCGGCACAGATTTCCGAACATGGAAAAGGCCTCCGAAGCATGCCTATGTATTACACAAGCTTCGGAGGCCTTGAGTATGTGCAGCTGGTCAGAATTTCATATACTCATCACGGAAACTCTGCATCTCTTCGTGAATGTCATCCACGTCGAGAACCATTTCCATCATACTGACCTGCTCCTCATAGACTGCCTCATCAAACTCCTGTTTGACTTCTTCCTCGCACACATGGTATACCCTGAGTCCCAACGAGACTCCAGTCAACGGACCGGCATAGGTCGGATCTCCAGCTAAAACAGTTTCAGCTGCTAATCCGGCACCCTCAGCGTCGGCTGCGCCTAAGAGAACTACAACATTCTCCGGGCCATGCTCTTCACTGAGTTCCAGAACTCTCTTCTGGTTTTCCAGGTCCATTGCACCTGCGGCGGTTCAGACGAAGCATTCGGTAGAGGAGAAAACGACATCGCCGCCGGCAGATTCAGCACACAGTGCTATTGCCTGGCCGGGAATGCCATCACGGTCACCAATCACTATAACCTTGCGATCTTTAAGAATGGCCATGTTATTCTCCTTTCCGGGTTTCCCCTGTTCCTGTCTGGAATATGAAATTCCATTATCTTTTTAACATGAAAGTGCTGTTATGACAAGCTCATAACTGCATCTCCCCTGTCTTAAACAACTACTGTCGAATAAAAACTGTTAAGCTCAATAGTATTTTTTTACCAGTGCCTCTACAGCTTCGACATTACAATCATCTTTTACCAGTTCTTCAACTTTCTCCCCATTTTGGTACACTGCGATCACAGGAATACCCAAAATCTTCTGCCCAATCGCTACACGGCGCGCCTTTGCAGTGTCAAGAGCAACAAATTTCAACTTGTCGCCATACTGTTTGGCCAATTCCTCAACATGAGGTTTCAAAGCCATGCAGGGCACACAACTCTCACTGAAATAATCAACAATCACTGTCCCTTCTGCCTGCAGGACTTCTGCATCAAATGTGTGTCGATCTGCTTCAATTAACATATAAAAACTCTCCTTCTCAGTTCAGGCACAGTCTGACGGACAGACTGTGCCCAAATCTAATAATACAACTACTAAGATAACTCGGCCAGATATTTCTCTGCCTGCATCGCTGCAATACAGCCATCCGCAGCCGCAGTGACTACCTGCCTGACAGACTTTTCACGCAAATCTCCGGCCGCAAAAACTCCGGGCAGATTCGTCCTCATATCCTCATCGGTCGGGATATAGCCTCTTTCGGTAAGAGTAATCTGCCCTTTATAAATACCGGTTTCCGGGATAGAGCCGATGAAAACAAAACAGCCAAACATCCCGTCATCTTCATCCGCTTCCAATGTAGTTAGTTCACCGGTCTCCATATTTTTTACAGTCAATTGCTGTAACAAACCATCGCCTTCGAGGCTCTGAACTTCATAACCTAAGAGATATTCGATCTTATTGTTTCGTTTAGCTCTCTCCTGAATTGTTTTGGCTGC
>JAAZGH010000117.1 GCA_012511325.1 Clostridiales bacterium
GGTGAAAAATACTAGCTGCTTGAGTCAGTCGGAGAGGGCGATGCGGCAGGGACTTTTGCGGATAATATCCGTTGCAGGCTTAATGTATTCAGACAGCAAGGTCATATCAGCTCCGCCATCCGTATTTTGTCCGACAAAATACCCGAACTCGAGCTGCTGGGCTTGCCGCCTATTTGCTACGACTTTGCGCAATATCCGAGAGGAATCGTAATCGTTACGGGAGAAACAGGCTCAGGCAAGTCCACTACATTGGCTGCGCTCCTTAACCGCATCAATCAAACCAGAGCACAGCACATTATCACGCTTGAGGATCCGATCGAATACATCTATCACTCGGACAAATGCACCATTAACCAGAGAGAGATAACGGAAGATACCGCAAGCTATGAAACCGGGCTAAAAGCGGTACTTCGCGAAGACCCCGACATCATACTGATAGGAGAGATGCGGAGTCTGGATACGATTGAAACGGCTTTGACAGCCGCAGAAACAGGGCATTTGGTTTTTGCCACGCTTCACACCAACAGCGCGGCGGATTCCATAGACCGTATAGTGAGCGTTTTCCCGGGGGAAAGACAGCAGCAAATCAGGCTTCAGCTCAGCAGGACGCTGAGGGCAGTGCTTTCGCAGCAGCTTCTGCCTCGCGCAAGCGGGCAGGGCAGGGTGCTTGCCTGTGAGGTAATGGTGCTTAACTCCGCAATCAGGGCCATGATAAGAGAGGGCAAGACACCTCAGATTGCAAGCGCGATTCAGACTTCCGCGTCGGAGGGCAATATCTCTATGGATAATTTCCTTGCCGGCCTCGTTAAGCAGGGTGTTATCTCTAAAGGGGTAGCGATAGAGGCGGCGCACGATGTAGGTTTTCTTAAAAAGCTCATAGGCATGTCGAGTTCGTCAACTTCAATAAGCCGTGACAGGATAATAAGGTAGACAATCATGTCTAACTTAGAGTATAATAGAGTGGTTTTAGATTTTTAATAAAGAATCTGAGAGAAAAACATGGTGACATACAAGTACAAAGCATTATCAAAAGGCGGCATAGAGGTCGAGGGCGTGATCAAGGCCCATGACAAAAATGACGCAGTCATCAAGCTAAAAGCAGAATACGACATTATCGTAGACATCAAGGAAGTATAGCGGGCTTAGACCTTTTTAAGAAAAAAGAAGGCACAGGCAAAGTCAAAGACAAGGATATAGCCCTCATGTGCCAGCAGATTTCCATTCTGCTCACGGCAGGACTTCCGATAGCCAGATCCGTGGAGCTTGTAGGTGTGAGGTCAGAGAACAAGGCGCTTAAGCAGATTCTCACATCCGTAGCTGAAGATGTAACCGCGGGATATAACTTGGCAGGCAGCTTCCAGACGAGAGCAAAAATTCTGCCTCTCAATTTTATCGAAACCTTAAGGGCGGGCGAGGAGTCGGGTTCCCTGGAGATGGCGTTCGGCAGATTAGCGCGCTTCTTTGAAAAGAAAGCCAATATATCCGGCAAGGTCAAGTCGGCGCTGAGTTATCCGATTTTTGTCATAATAGTCGCAATCATAGTAGTAGCTATAATAATGGGCTATGCCGTGCCGGTGTTTACGAAGGTGTTCATGGAAATGAACGTTGAGCTTCCCCTACCCACCAGAATGCTGATAGCCATGTCAAATTTCTTTAAGATCGCAACGATACCTATAATATGCATTATTTTAGCAC
>JAAZGH010000118.1 GCA_012511325.1 Clostridiales bacterium
CCGCCACCCATAAGCAAGGATTGCTTCGCATTTTGCTCTATGGACATTTGAAAGAAACAATACCCCTAACGGATAACTGATAAGATGATCTGAAGCTCTCACTGCATCGGACAGAGAAAACCCGGTCAATCAATGGCCGGGTCGGTTTGCGGCAAAGTCACATTATTCGGGCATCAACTCATCCAAAGATATCTCATTCAGCACTTCGCGAAGAATAGCTGCCTCTTCTCTACTCAGAGTAATGCCTTTGCTCATTTTTTTATGATCCGGTGCCCAATCACGCAGATCCAACTTCGCTTTGCTCTCATTCCAGCTAACAAGGTTTAACTCACGATTCCAGCCTGATCTGCTCGTGCTTAAAACTGCAATGTTTTCCTTAATTTCATATTTAAACTCGGCCATTTTACTTTTCCTCCGAAATATTTAACTTACAGTGCATTTTGCCAAACAGACAACAATGTGTCAAACAGATAAACATCTGGTGCCCGCACTCTCCAGATTTCCTGCGCGTACTCGCTAACTGTTCGGTCAGAGCTAAATCTGCCACTGTTGACAATATTGATCCAGCATTTCTGACCCCATCGCATCTGATCCTGATATGATTGATGAGCATAGTTTCGTGTCTTTCTATACGATTCAAAATCTCCTAACACATAGAAGGGATCGCCTGCCTGCCATTGGGAGCCGGTCAGCAAAGAATCATAAATGTCTTGAAACATGCCAGTCCGGTTATCAGAAATTGTACCGTCAATCAATGCATCAACCACTCGTTTTAATCCCTGAACATTTTGATATTGCCATTGTGAATTGTAATAGCTCATAGTCGCAGGAAAATCATCTATTTTAGGTCCGAACATAAAACAGTTTTCCTCACCCACCTGATCAACAATTTCCAAATTAGCACCGTCAAATGTACCTAATGTCAAGGCACCATTCATCATAAATTTCATATTACCCGTCCAGGATGCTTCCATGCCTACAGTGGAAATCTGTTCCGATATATCTGCAGCAGGAAATATTCTCTCCGCCAATGTAACATTGTAATTATGAAGATATACAACCCTCATGTAATCATTAACATCTGAATCATCATTGATCAAGGCCGCTAATTCAGTCAGAAATTTTATTATCCCCTTGGCCCGAAAATACCCTGGTGCCGCCTTGGCACCGAAAATATAGGCGACAGGCGTTATCCCGTTAGAACTGCCTTTGTCCTTAAGTGTGAAATATTGGTCTAGAATGAACAGGCCATTAAGCAGTTGCCTCTTGTATTCATGGAGTCTTTTGATCTGAACATCGAATACAAAACTACTGTCAAGTTCGATTCCTTCATATTCCTTAATAAAATTCACGAGTTTCTCTTTATTTTGGGACTTAATTTCTAATAAATTTCTAATTAACTTGGGATCATTTTTTTCAGAGGTTAAGGATTTTAGTTGGTTAAGATCCGTGACCCAGTCTTGACTGCCCATTTTCGCCGTCAGCAGTTCAGCTAGTAGTGGATTGCATGCTAGGAGCCAGCGTCTGGGGGTAACTCCATTAGTTTTATTATTAAATTTTCCGGGCCACTGTTTGTAAAAATCTTTAAAGAGAACATTCTTTAGAAGATTACTATGAATTGCGGCGACGCCATTAACTGAATAACAGCTGTAGCATGCCAGCAAAGCCATATGAACTTTGCCGTCATGAATGGGAGACATTGACTGAATAAGATCTTCAGGCAGATTCTTCTCTATCAACTCTTCTTCAAATCGTTGATCAATTTCTTTGATGATATTCAAGATGCGAGGGAAAAGAAACTGAAAAATATTAATATCCCATTTTTCAAGAGCTTCTTCCATCATGGTGTGATTTGTAAAGGCAAAGGTCTTGCGGACAATCTCCCAGGCTTCGTCCCAACTTTGTCTGTTTTCATCAATTAAGAGACGCATCAGCTCCGGGATCGCCAAGACAGGGTGTGTATCATTAAGCTGAATACAGTTAAAATTCGGGAATTGTGAAAAATCATTACCATGTATGCGCTTGAATGAATCTAATACATATTGCAGTGAAGCGGAGACAAAAAAATATTGTTGCCTGAGTCTTAACACTTTTCCATCATATGAGCTGTCATTCGGATACAGAACACGGCAGATATCCTTAACCCGGTTACGCTCGATAACAGCATCATCAAATCTTTGCGAATTGAATAAATTAAAATCGAATTCCTGAGCAGGTTCTGCATCCCAGAGTCTGATCGTATTGATATTATCAGTACCAAAGCCGGTTACCGGCAGATCGTAGGGAACTGCATAGACTTTGAGATCTTCATAATGAATTAATACTTTCTCTTCACGGCGCGGTACGAGGAAAGGATAACCATCATTATCAATCCAATTATCCGGATATTCCTTCTGCAAACCATTCTCAATTGCCTGGCGGAATAAACCATAATGATATAAAATACCATATCCCGTAACTGGTAGACCCAGAGTAGCGCTGGAGTCGAGAAAGCAGGCAGATAACCGCCCAAGACCGCCATTACCCAAACCCGGATCTGACTCATGCTCCATTATATCCATCAGATCATATCCTTGATCGGCAGCAAAGTCCCGCACAGTGTCATAGAGATTCAGATTGATCAAATTATTAAGTAAGCTCCTTCCTACCAGGAACTCTGCAGAAAAATAATGGGCCTGACGCTGATCAATATTTGCGTACCGGGTAGCCTCCCATTTTGGTGCCAACAAGGACATAATAGTGCGGGAAAGTATTTGCCAGAATTCTCTTTCTGTCAAAGAGGGTAAATCTTTGCCATAATTTGCCTGTGACAGTATCTGCATCCTTTCGGAAAGAATCTTATTATCCATGAGCTTCTCCTTGTGGAATATTTTTTCGCCACAGCTATTATAATTATAAGTGGCGTTTGTGACAATTTAAGGTATACTAATTTTGTCCATCACCGATCAACCTCAGGAGCAAAAGTGAAAAAAAATCGTAGCGACAGCGCCACAGGCGAAATCAAGACATCATATTATGTTATGGATGAGGATCATCCGCCGACTAAGATTGAATTGTCAGTTTTAGAATTAAAGAGACGTCGCCATAATGCGATTTTACAGGAAAGAGTACGACTATCCGGGATCAGCGGTCGTACCGCTATTATATTTGCTCTATTTATTGCCGTTATCAAATTGGCAGAACGGCATTTCCCGCCTTTCGGCGAATTAATTGGCGCTCACAGCTTTCGCGGTCAGGCTGCGCTAATATTGCTTATAGTTGGCATTGTCCCTCATATAGCTTCCGTACTGATCATTCTTTTAGAACGTCCTTCGGCAAAATTCGTCTACGGAGAAAAACCATCCCTTATCGCCTGCCTGCTGGCGTTTTTATCTGGTTTCCCATTGATTTTCTTTGTTCTAACAGTTGAACAACTATTTGCTTTGCTTCTGTTGGATGAAACATTGGTTAACACTACTGGTTGGAATTTATTAAATCAAGGTATTTTTCTCTTTCAATCATCAGGTGTTCAAATTGCTCTAACTGTCTTAATTGCATGCTTAATTCCGGCTCTGGGCCAGACATTGCTTATTAACGGTCTGATACAATCAGGCCTATCCTCTGAACCATATCAGTATCGGGCGCTTTTTAGCACAAGTTTATTTGCATCTTTGACAGCTCTTGATTTAAGGTCAGTGCCGCAATTATTAATCATATTCACTTTTGTCTGTAAAATAAGGAACGATAGCGATAGTCTTCTTCCTGCTGCTTTGGTTAATTTCAGTGTTAGTCTCGGCCGGCTGATTTATCCGGCAATATATCAATTTACTGCTGACCTGTTATGGGGGCAACTTCCCGGTTCAACCGGACAGATTATATCTCAGGCCTTACCATTAATAC
>JAAZGH010000119.1 GCA_012511325.1 Clostridiales bacterium
ATGCCCAATTCTTCCGCTTGAATAGTTTCAGCCGTAGCGAATTCCCGTATGAACCAGGACAGCAGCCAGTAACCGCGGTAGATCTGGATCTCCGGATTATAGAAGCCCGGCATCACGGCGGAATAGGACGGCACAAAACGCTCGGGCGTCCTGTAGCGGTCGGTAGTGAAGGCAATCGTGGCGGAGGTGCCGAAGCTGATGGCCGCTTTATCCGCTTCGATGCAACCCAGACCCAGTATTTCGCAGGCTTTGTCGGCGCCTGAAGCATAGAGAGGCAGCCCTTGCTTAAGGCCGGTCTGATCCGCAGCCTCTCGGGTTATGGTGCCCAGGACTGTGCCGGCGGGAACAAAATCACATAGCTTTTCTCTTTCAATATCGAAGATAAAACGAATGAGATTATGCGGACCCATCCAATCGCTCCGCCGATGATCGAAGGGAACATGCCCGGTCAGGCCAGAGACAGAATCGCGCAATTCCCCCGTCAGACGATAGATCAGATAAGTGCTGAGGAAAACATATTTGTCCGTGCGCTCCCAGATTTCAGGCTCATGCTCCCGCACCCAATTGCAGGGAGTAAACTGGAATTGCTGTTTGATCACCTCTCGCATACCCGCGATCCGGAACAATAATTTCTTGGGCAAGGGGAGATCGGGCTCGGCAGAGGCCCGGCGGCGATCCAGCCAGACAAAAGCAGGCCGCAGAGGCCGGCGGTTCCGATCCAGCAGCACGGGCGTATCGCGCATGGTGGTGATCGCAGCCCCGATGATTCCGGACCACAGCTTGGCTCCGGCCTTGACTTTAAGTTCATTAGCGGCAGCTACTATCTTGTCATAATAAAAATCAGGATCCTGCTCCGCCCAGTCTGGCTGAAGCGAAAAATACGCCGGCTCATGCTTCTGCTGAGAAAGATGCAGAATCTCCCCCCGATTGTTGATCAGTGAAGCACGGGTACTCTGAGTGCCGACATCAAAGGCAATCACTACCTGTTCATCCGTATACCCCATGATTATTCCCCGTTTCTTAAGCTGAAATCCGCAATTATCTATCTAGCATAGTACAGACTAATCTAATCGTAAAGCTATTGTAACTAGAACTTGAGATATAGCAGGTAAAATATAATATAAACTATTTTGCTCCAGTACAGGCGGTGACTCCCATGACCACAAATTTATCTGAAACCGAATCGGCACCTGGAATCAAGTCCGGGGAGATTTATCCCTTCAATCAGTTATTTTCTCCTCTGAAGATTAATGGTCTGCAGTTGAACAACCGCCTCGCGTGGGCGGCACCTTTAGAGAGCGGACAGATCCAACCTGTCCGCAGGCCGGATCCGGCCTATGCGGCATTCCTGCGCGAGCGCGCGGCGGCAGGCCTTGCTCTGGCTTTTGGCGGTTCGATCAACAATGTCAATCCGAGCGAGATAACCGATGTGGCAGAGGAATGGGGCGCGCTGGCCAGGGAATTGAATCAGCACGGCTGCCGTCTGGCCGTAGGGATTTCCCCCTTGCCGCTGAACAAGGGCTTGAGCACCAGGAGACTGAAGCACTCGCTGGAGCTAATGACCGCCGGTGCCGTAAGCCTTGCCGCGGCCGGTGTCGATGCTATCTATCTCGATGCTTCCGCCGGCACTTTCCTGAGCTGGATTCTGGCCAGGCAACAGGAAAGTCTGAGTTTCTACTATAAGACCGGAAGCATCTATCTATTGCAGATTATTTCGGAAATCAGAAAGTCACTGCCTGCTGATTTGCCTCTCTTACTGAGAGCTTCCCCGATCCATCTCGGTACGAATTTGCTCCGCAGCATGAAAAAGCTGGGTCTGTCCGGCGTTTTACTGCAGGAGGAAAATTCTTTTCAAGGCTCGCTGGCGGCTGCCAAGGAACTGCGGGAAGCACTGACTGATGAGAACAGCTCTTTTGCCGTTCTGGCGGAGATCGGAGCCGCCGAATCAGAGCCCGGTTTCTGCGAACTGGCTCTGATCGAGAATAAAGCTGATGCCGTAGTGCTGAGCCGGGCCTTATTGACAGAACCATTCTGGCCCAAATTGGCCTATATAAACAGAAGTATGATGCAGAGGCCTTGTATTCTGTGCCGCGATTTATGCGCGCCCGCCTTTTTCCCCGGCGGTCTCCCCGGTTGCAGCGTCAATCCGCGCTGCGGCAAAGAAAATAGCTATCCCATCGAGCTGAGACCGGCCTATCCCGGCCAGCGCCTGGCTGTAATAGGCTCCGGCCCGGCCGGTATGCAAGCTGCGCTCACTGCCTGGGAACGCGGCTATCATGTGTCAATCTTTGACCGGCAGGACAATCCCTTTGAGTGGGCGCTGCAAAAAGCAATCGGGGCGGAGCATGCCCCGGTTACAGATACCGCTGACACTGCAGTCGGCTCCACATCGCCTTCTGTTCCTTTGTCGGAAACAAAAATCACAACATCCGGCGACACTGATATTATTGTCGAGGGTGTAATCAAGCAATCTCCTGACAGCCAACAAAACAAAGAGGATATCGTCTCGGATACTGCCATCGATTTCAGCGAGCTGACTGTCGGTGAGGTCAAAAGAGCCGCTGAAACAGGCATAACTGATCTCGGCCCGGATAGTCCCGCCGGCGAAAGCTCCGAGCCTGATACTCCCTCCTCATCCTTGGTTGAGACCGCGGCGGATACAGAGCCGGCTGCACCCGACTCTGATACCGGCGCGCAAGCATCGGATCAAGAGACCCCGACTGCTAATCAATTCGGGAAAATACCCCCAACAATCTACGGCCAAGACCACCATGCCGATCCTGACACGGATCAACTCACAGTCAATGCCTGGCAAAGATACAGCTATTATC
>JAAZGH010000120.1 GCA_012511325.1 Clostridiales bacterium
AGTCCTCCCGTCTGGCGTACCACCGGCAGACTGCCATAGCGCATGGCGATCATCTGTGAAAGGCCGCAGGGTTCAAACAAGGACGGCATCAGGAACAGGTCAGAGGCTGCGTAGAGCTGACGCGCCATTACCGGGTCGAACTCGATCAGAGCTCTCATCTGATCAGGATGGCGAGCGGCAAGATCGCGAATGCGGAATTCATAATTTTCATCGCCGGTGCCCAAGATGACCAGATTGGCTTCAGTCGTAGCCAGCAGCTCATCGCCTATCCGCAACAATAGATCAATGCCTTTTTGATGGGTCAACCTGGTTACCATAACCATAAGCGGATTATCTGCCACTGCAGCCAAACCCAGATCTCGCGTGAGTGATTTCTTGCAGATAGCCTTGCCGCTCAGCCAAGTGGCGACGTCATAGTTGCAGGACAGGACAGGATCTGCGGCCGGATCATAGGAGACAGTGTCAATCCCGTTCAGAATGCCTGTGAGCTTAGTTTTCTCCGCTGCCAATACGCCATTCAGACCTTCGCCAAAATAGTCAGTAAGTATTTCGTCTGCATAAGTCGGCGAGACAGTTGTGATCCGATCAGAAAAGATAATGCCCGCCTTGAGGAAATTGGGCACACCGTCTTTCAAAATAAGTTCATCTGTAAAATAGCTCTCCGGCAGATCAAACAGATCACGCAGCTGCTCTCTGCCATGGACTCCCTGGTATTTCAGATTATGGATGGTAAGAACAGTCTTCAGTCCGGTATGGTAACCGTGCGGCCGGTAATGCGCCTCCAGAAGAACCGGAATCATCGCTGCCTGCCAGTCATTCAGATGCAAAATATCCGGCTGAAAATCCAGCGGCTCGCCGAGTACTTCCAGCACGGCGCGCTGGAAAAAAGCGAAACGCTCAATATCAAAGGAATAATCCAAATAAATATCGTCATGGCCGAAAAAATACTCATTGTCGATCAGATAGACCGTAACATCACCCGCCTGCAGGCGGTAGAGGCCGCTGTACATGGTCCGCCAGCCGAGTTGGATCATTGTCCAGCGCATAAATTCAAGCTGATCCCCGTAAATGAGCCTAATTTGACGGTAGAGCGGCATGATGACACGGGCATCATGGCCTGTCTCCAGCAGGGCGGCCGGCAAAGCGGCGACAACATCGCCCAGGCCGCCTGTATGAGCCAGTGGACTCAGTTCAGAACTAACAAAAAGGATTTTCATTGTGCCTTCCTTTCACTGTCTGAAGCAACCTCGGCAAATATTGACTTGCTCAGGCTTCATATATTTTCAAGACCATCCCCCGTTAGACCAAATATACCCCGGCCCGATACAGGAGAAATCAGACCAGAGAGCCTTTGCCGATCAATACAGGATAGTCCGGCTGCCCCTTGAGTTCAACCCCGCTGCGAATAATGCAGTCTTTGTCAATAATAACATGCTCAAGCATCACACCGTCCTGAATCACTACATTCTGGAAGATGATCGAATTTCTGACCACACTATGCTTGCCCATATCAACGCCACGGAAGAAAACACTGTCAGACACATCGCCGCGGATGATGCAGCCGTCTGATGAGAGCAGATTATTGGCTTTGCAGCCAGGTACGAATGCCGCAGGAGCTTCATTCTTAACCTTGGTAAATACCGGTCGCTCCTGTTGGAATAAATGATTGCGCACCTTGCTTTCCAGCAGCCTCATACTGGCGCTGTAATAAGAAGCAACTGAATTGATCCGCAGAGAAAAGCCGGTATGCTCACAGCCCCGGATATCCAGTTCCGGGAACATCCTCAGTAGCGTCAGTTGTGTAAATTCGTTGTGACCTCGGGCTATGGCTGCCTCCAGCAGTTCTATAAACAGATCGCGCGAGATAATAGAGAGCCCGAGGAAATTATTGTCATTTGCCAGATGCGGGGCATCCAGCAGCAGGTCTACTATTCTGCCCTGCTCGCTCAGCTCCAGGCTGATAACCGGAGAACCGAAACGCGCCCCGTCCTTATTGTACAGAACTGTTATCTC
>JAAZGH010000121.1 GCA_012511325.1 Clostridiales bacterium
AAAAACCTCGTTCCCATTGATCCAGCTGGACAGAAGATACACCCAGATCTGCCAAAATCCCATCTACAGATTCAATAGCCCTCGCTTGCAGAATTTGTTCCAGGGCGGAGAAATTGCTCCTCACCACTTCCCAGGTCCCATCCGCTTCCATCTTGTCCAGTTTCAACGTGGTGGTTTTACATGCCTCGTAGTCACGATCAAGGGCTATCAGACTACCCCTTGCACCAAGTTTCGACAGTATGAGCGAGCTATGTCCGCCATCTCCGGCTGTACAATCTACATATCTGCCATCCGGTACAATCTTCAGCGCCTCGATAACCTCAGTGGCAAGAACCGGAACATGCGCCAAGCTACAATCCCTTGACATCGAACTTACTCAAGTCAAGTCCGGCGATCGGGTCTTCATGAGCCTTTTGCTCCTGATAGAACTGCTCAGAACAGATCTCAACTTTATCAATCATGTCGATAAAACAGATTTCATCACCCGGACCTACACCGATCAAATCCCAGAGATTAGAACTTACTGAGATGCGGCCCTGACTGTCAATTTCACAGACTACAGCCTCACCGATAATAAAGCGCTGAAAGCGGCGAACATCAGGATCTGTTCCTGAGAGCTGCAGTAATTGAGCGCGAATTGAACTGAACTGTTCGCTCGTGTAGAGCGTCAAATAACCAGGATCCAGATTGCCTGTGATATGAAGCGTACCGGTAAGGTTTTCACGCAAGCGGGCAGGCACAATCACACGTCCCTTTTTATCAATGATATGTGTATACCTAGCCACAGACGTCTCCTTTGCAGTTTTTGAAGCAGTTGTCCGTTACTTTTACTCCACAATCAAGTACTAACACGACACTTTACTCCACCTTTTTGATCATTCTAACTGCTGTTAAGTGAAAAAGCAAATGAATTTACTTAATAAAAATAGAGAAATTATAAATATTAGTTTCCATTGTCTGATTTCAGCAAATAAAACAAAAAAATGCCTTTCAAGCACTCTTACTTAAGTCATTTGTTCTGATTGGATAGATTTTGCAATAGATGCGACAGCAAGCGCCGAAAGTCAGACTGAAATTAACCTTCTCAGGCTGTCATGCCGGTTGGCTTGAGCGATCAGTAACCAGACTGCATCGCCAGCATGCGCTGATTCATGGATATATTCAAGATAATGCCCAGTGAGATAAAATTGGAAACCATAGCTGAACCGCCATGACTGACAAAAGGTAGAGGAATCCCGGTGATAGGGAGCATGCCAACTGTCATACCCATATTCTCAATATAATGGAAGGCCATAACTGAGATCAGACCCGTCATAATATAGCCCTGAGCCGGATCATCCCTAACTGCTTCAAATGAAATAAATAAAGTACGGATGATGAAAATAGCAACCAGGGCAATCAGGGCTACTACTCCTATTAAACCCATATACTCGGCTACCGCAGAAAAGATAAAGTCAGACTCTTTGACAGGTACATTGACCGGCTGGCCGGCACTGCCGGTAATTCCACCGGAGGAAACAGCGGATAAAGAATGTGAAATGTGGTAACTGGCTCTTTTGTCATGACCGGGAAACAGAAAAGTCAGAATCCGGTTTTGCCCTACCGCACTAAGGACATAGTTCCAGATTAAAGGTAGCGCAATCACAAAGGCACCGGCTGTAATCAGAACATATCTCCAGCGGATGCCCCAGACAAAGATCATCACCGCAACCATAAATACTATTGTCATTGAAGTGCCGAAATCAGGCTCGGTGATTATCAACAAAAGCGGGAAGCCGGAAACAAGGGCAATCCTGATGCCACCATCCAGATAATTGCGTGCGCCGGATTTCATCTCCGCCAAAATATTGCCTGCAACCATAGCAATACCGGTTTTTGCCAGTTCCGACGGCTGGAGCGAACCAATCACAGGAAATCTGATCCAACTGTCGGCGCCGGTAAGGGAACGCAGGGAATAACCGTCAATCTTGACATAGATCAGCAGTATTACAGCAACGATATAGATGATGGATCCGAACAATCTCAAGGTCGGCAACTCCATCAGGCAAATGATAATTGCCAGAGCTAAACCAAGCAATACGGCGCCCACCTGACGATAAAATCCGGAAGGATAACTGAGTGTCGTGCCGACGCCATCTGCTGCTACCTGATTTAACACATACAGGCCGATCAGAACCATGATCATTACCGGCACCAGGATCCAAT
>JAAZGH010000122.1 GCA_012511325.1 Clostridiales bacterium
TCCAGCAGCCAAAACGACGAGCGTTTTTCTGCCAGCTGAGACAATTGCTCAAAAATATGCTTCAATTCCGTTTCCGCATCATCGATTCGGCTCTGCAGGGCGGAAATAATCTTATTAGGCCTATCGGTGCGCAGCGCTGCCGGTACGGCATGGAAATCGGCAGCTTGAATCAGCAATCTGGAATGCGCGGCTTCTTCGCGCAACATTATAATCACAGCCAGAATTCCAGTCTCAACAGTGCGCAAGCGGATAATCTGAGTTTCAGGAGCATCTTCAGCCAGTTGTGTTTCCAGCTTTTCCAGCTCAATCGGATCGGAGAAAATGCCATAGCTGATCTCCGTTCTTTGCGTACCGGACACAGAGAGATCAAGGGCAAGATCCTGCCAGCAGGAAATCTGATTATAGCTCTCCTGCAAAGAGATAAGATCCTGTTTGCGGCCGGCTTCCGCGGAGACAAGCTTCTCCCACTGCTCCAGTTCTTCCAATGTCCCGGCCTCGGCCGCTGCCGAAACCATGAACTCGCTTTCGCTTATATCGACCTTGCTTTTGAATAGGCTGCCTTTCTGAAGCGGGAAACGCCTGTCCATCTGTAAAGTCGCCATCTCCAGGCGGCTCAGACACTGCTCCAACTCCATCCTGTCAGCAGTAGAAACCGACTCGGTCTCGTCCTCGCGGGATATAATCTCCAGCACACCAGTGCGCATCAAGGTATCCAGGACGGCATTGCGGTCAGAAGCCAGGCCTACGACCGTTATTTTGTCCATCTCAACGATTGCCAATAAGATTCACGATCCTTTCTGACAATTCAGCAATAGCTTCGGCTTTCAACGCCGCAGGCAGATCAGCCCGGGCAGACCGGCGATCCTCTTCCAGCTGTTCCAACATAGATTTATACGCAGCCTCAGCTTGAGACAGCTCTTCCTGCCGCTCAGATCCGGCCTGTGCGCCGGCAGCGGCAATGATCTCATCCGCTCTGCGCAAGGCCTCACTGTTGATCTCAGAGGCTTTATGCTCAGCATCAGCAATAATAGTTTCCGCCTCCGCCTCGGCTTGTTTAATTGCTTCTAAAAACTGTTCTGAGGCCACTTTGCTTCCTCCATTTCTACCGGGTCAAAAGCTGTCAGATCTAGTCTGTCGTTCCCTGACACAAAATCAATTCTGAATAAACGATATTCTAACATACAACTGAGAGTTTGTGATTCATATATAAGTTAATTTGAGTCAATATAAGATAATATGAATCAATAAACAACTAATCCCGCCCAATCCGCAGCAAATATGGTCGTCAAGCGCAAATTAACAGCCGTAAAACCCCAGGCCGGAAGATAAATTGAGATATAACCAGACTAAATCCAGAGACTTTTGTCCGTCATCAGCCAATCGTGAACAATTATCGGCACCGATTTGGTTTCAGGAGTGAAGACCCAGGTGCCGGACTTATTAGCCTGGCGGAAATTCTTGCCATAGCTTGCATAAAGGCCGGTCTGTCCGCTGCGGGGAAAGCTTAGTTCATCCTCCGGGATCTTCTGCCCGGCCGCGGGCGTAAACCGAAGCCTGGTCTGATCAAGCGAAATCGTGCCCGCAACAGCGGGCTCGGCAGATTGGCCTTCACGCCTGGAAACATAGGCAGCAAAAGTCAGAACCGTATCCGGCTTAGTCGCAAATAAGGTTGCCAATTGTTCTTGCTGCCACTGATGCCAGCTGCCGGGCCGATCGAAAAACGGCGCTCCGGCCGCCTCGCCGGGAATGAAGAAACCGTCCAGCCCAAGCCGCAGCTCCCAGCCGCAATGACGACAAACCAGAGTCCGTCCCGTGCTCTCTATCGCTTGCATTTGGAGGCAAGCAGGGCAATGGTGCAGAATACTTTCCAGACCATCTGCCGGTCTGCGAGTCAGATATTTCCCTGGTTTTTTGCGCGACAGTTGAAAATCATAGTCGGAGACATTAAGCGCTGCTTTGACTTTAAGGTGGATTTCCTCAGCAGTCATTTGCTTGACTTCCTCAGCTGTCAGGATAATATCGCTACTGACAGTTATCTTGCCCGGTCTGACAAAGGTCGTCGACCAACGCGGTCAAGCCAGATAAGCGCCCCGGAATATCACTGCGCCGACTGCGACACCGGCTCTTTTAACCAGACGGGAGAACTGCGGATCCAGATAGTTGGGATCACCATTGACCGAGCGCTGACCCTCAGGGAAAATCATAATCTTCCTGCCCTTTTGCAGCGCCCTGATCAGAAGCATCACAGTCCTGACGTCAGGTTGAAACTGCTTCTTGGGAATGACTCTCAGATACTCGAGAAATTTTTCCGTCTTTTTGTTATAGATGAAGTCTCCGCTTACGAAGTGCATACGCTTCCAACCGGCGCCGACAATCGCTAAGGGAGCATCCAGATAACTGCCATGATTTCCGATTATAATCATAGCTCCCTGATGACGCCTAAAATTGCGGCTTCTGCAATAACTGGCTCTGAACAGGATTTTGGATACAAGCCAGCAAACTATATAAGCTGCGCCATAGACCAGAGCATTGGGCGCCTTGGACACATCTTTCCGAGTCTTATTATCGACTGTCATGGTTTTGGATGTTTTGCTGACGCCGTTAGAATCGGTTTTTTTAGTCTCATTATCCGCTGGCATGCCTATATCCTCCACATGGTTCAAGTCTAATTTCGCAATCTTGTCACAATTTATACCACAATTAAGGGTAATATAATCTCTGGACAGAAGAAAGGGACCTTATGGCAAGATATTGTTTCTATTGCGGCAAGGAATTGGCCGACGAAGAAAAATGCCGCTGTCGCGAGCAAGCTTACTACGCCCATATAGCTACCGACTCCGGGCAGTCCGAAAGCCGGTCTGAAAGCCGCAGCTCAGGATCAAATCGGCAAAGCAGCTATCAAGGCAGCCATGCGCAGCAGAGTAGCTCCTCCGATAGTTCCCGGCAGAAAGGTTATTACTCGTCAGGCTCCGGTCAGAGTGGCGCCGGCGGTTACAGTCAACGAGATTCATACGGCTATAGCCGTCAAGACAGCAGCAATAGTCGCAGACACTCCGGCTTTAGCAGCCTGTTCAGCCGTCTGCATAGGAGAAGAGCCTGGCCCAGCGGCGGCGCTGCCGCTTCTTCTGTGCCCGGCGCTGTTTTCGGTATCACCGGCTGGATTACCGCCCCGGCAGACAAGATTAGAACCGAAGCTCTTAACCCCAAGCGCAATCGGATCGCACCCGTGCCACTAGCTCTGAATCTGATCTTTCTTATGCTTTGGTTTGCTTTTTTCTATTACCGCATCGCCCATTCGCTATCCCTATTCAATTCAAGTATTGCCAGCCCTGAGATCAGCCGTCTTTTGCTTTACTCATTGCTGATCTCCCTCTTTCTCTGTCTGATGGAAGTATACCTAATCTGGCTGCTGCTCAAATTGATGGCCAAGCTGACTGTCACTTATCTGGATGTTTTGCGTCGCAGCCGTTCCGCCTTCATCTATCTGCTACTCTTCGTCCTTCTGGCTCTAGGCAGCGTCTCTACCATACCCATGACCAGCCTGGCCGTGGTCATCTCCGGCTTTTTCTTTGCCATCTATGTCCACATCCGCACCCTGGTCTATACCTACAAATTGAGCGGCAATATGCAGCTGCGCCTGATGGTCTTCACTATGATCCTGTTCGCTGCCCTCTTTGCTTTGGTCGAGCGTCTGATCCCCATCCTGATCAGGGTCGCCGTCGTGACCCCAAACAATTCCATCGTGTAGTCAGTATATTCAAGCACAATACGCGCCCTATCCCATAACACAGAAAATGGGGAGCGCCTCATCTTGAGACGGCCCCCATTATCGCTTGCTATTTATAATAACAGTCGGCTTTGATTTAATCTCTTTGCATCGATACTCTCTTCTTGTTAATGAAGAAGATTAATCCGCCTGCGGATAAGAGTATTAGCGCTAGCCATTGATAATGTCCGCTACTCTCTCCTGTTTTCGGGTAGGTCTCCTTATTCTTGGAGGTCAGAGGGTTTATCCGCTTCTCCGAACCGGGTTTTTCCTGCCCGCATACACTACAGACCTCAATTGACTTCCCGGCTTTCGTATCGGTGGGTTTTACTTTGACCTTCCTCTCCCACTGGTGTTCCAAAGCAGCTATCGTTTCCTCCGAGCCAGGTTTTTCCTGCCCGCATATGCTACAGACCTCAATTGACGTCCCGGATTTCGTACAGGTGGGCGCGTCTTTGACCTTTCTCTCCCATTCGTGTTCCCCGTTAGGACTATCCGGACAGTTCTTCGGTGTCGGCGACGGTGTCGGCGGCGGTGTCGGCGACGGTGTCGGCGGCGAAGCGCTGTAAGGCTCCAGGCTTTCGATATTCTTGTCTTTGTCGAGCTTCACTTTGTAGAGATTTGACCAGGCGGAGTATACGTTCACTGAACCGGAATCGCCGTACTTTACCCCAATGTATACTGTCTTATTTGTCATGTCACGAGGATGTGAGCTGTCCGCAAAGTCTATACCCATGGTATTCATCGGACTGGAAACCTGCCCGCATAATGAGGTATCCGTCATATCCGCGGTAAACGATACCTCCCATTCTGAATACCAGCCCGAGGGCGGCAGAGGAGTCCAACTCAGGGCCATGGTGCTCTGCCCTATGGTGCCCGAGACAGTGAGATGCGGTGGAGTCGGCGTCGACTCCGCAAGCACTTCGCCCGCCATGCCCGGCAGGGGTACTAATACCGACAATACAAGCACAAGCAACCAGGCAAGCATTCTTTTCTTTTTCATCATCATCTAAATCTCCTTGTCCTTTGTTCATTCCTTCAGCTAACAAGTGTTATTTTTGAAATAACTGTATCGTTATACTGTAGTGACGAGCAATCGCCCGTCTCTCAGAATTTGATTTCATCTTACGGTCATGGAACTGTTTAAACAATATACTGGTCGTATTCGGTCGTTTTTGGTCGTATTCGGTCATAAAGAGCCTTGACTTTATGCTGCCGGACACACCAAAAAAGTAAACAAAACTGTGGAAACGCTGCTATCAAAACTGCGGACGGTTGTGAAATACTTGGCTTACGGACGTGCCTTTGCGGGGAATACGGTATTAACCTAAACGATGTCATACAGGTGGTGTGCGGCGGACGATATGTGACAGTAAGAACAGCAAACAGCAAGCACATCATCAAATTTAGCTTGTGCCTAAGTCACAGCAATGCAGCGCAGTACCTCCGATAAAGCAACCTGATTACAGCCTGGCCTCCTCGGCAGCTCTGTATTTCCTGATTTTCAGCCACTGAATAATCACGGTAATGAGCAAAAGCAAAATCACAGAACCCAGCCCGATCACCCAAGCATAAGGGAAAGCGGTTTCTGCCTCCTCTTCAGATTTTTCGCTCAGAGTAAATTCCACTTTTTTCTGCACATCCAGTTTTACCGGCAACTCTTTTGTATAAGGCCTGCCTCTCTCGTCTTCATAATTGAGCAAAATAGTTCCGTCATAAGCTTTGACTTCCTGTTCGGGTTTGATATAAACGCTAAGGGTACCCTTGCTGCTCTGGCCGGGCCCGACAGCTCCCACCAATGAGCTGATACCCTCGGACAGACCGGGGATCTTCGTCCGGAGCAGAACATTGTTGATTGAGCCTTTGCCCAGATTCATAATATTCAACGAGAAATCCAATACTTCTCCCTGAATTATCCTATTCGTATATATCAGATCGTCATGCTCCAGGCGCAGCTCTTGCCCCAGCTCCAGATGGAAGGTCTGAGAGCCGTTGTACATATTCCCCTGAGGATCCTGATAGTCCCAGGAGAAATTCACCGCATGCAGACCCGGGACGGCAGTCTCCGAAATCTTGACCGGGAGCACCCATTCTTCTTCATTCCAGGCGGAAATGCCGGCAATATAATGTGAACTGCTGCCCAGCGGTATGACGGTATTATCTTCCGCCTGGCAAGTGATGGCGATATTCCTTGCTTTCAGTCCCGGCTGCATATTCTTCAGCCTAATGCGCAAAGTGACTTCGTCTCCGGGCAACAATTCTCCGCCACCCTCTTTTTCAACTTGAAAATCCTCGACCATAAGCCGGGGCGGAGCCTTGGTTTTCGCCTGGACATTTTTGCCGGGTGTCAGCAACAGAACCGGTAATAGCAGCAGGCCGGCAATAATTATAAATTCGCGGATATTCTGCACAATAGATCGCTTCATAATTCGGCCGACTTTCCGATATGCCCCCAACGAGACTATTAATAATAAGATGGAGATAAAAGCCAGGGGCACAAGCAGCGGCCAGAGTGAGAATTCAGCTTCATATTGCTGATGGAGATAAATGAGCACTGCGGTGCCAAAAATCAGTCCCAATATAGTACCTGTCAGGAAGAAACCCAGTATCTGATAGAAAAATGACTTCCAGACCATATTCCTGGGCGCGCCGACCGCGCGAATGGTTCCGATCGCCCGTTTGCTGCTTCTGATTCGAGCAGAAATATTATTGCTGATAATACTGCCGCAAATACTGGCCAAAACAACAAAGACGGCGGCAGCGGTAATCAAGGTCTGAACTAACTCTTTTCTGTATGCCTCTTTGCGCTGGCGCTGATTAAAAAGGTATGAACCATGGACACGCCAACTCAGCTGTTCCAGGACAGTTTCGATATAAGATGCCGTTTCCTGACTAAGGCGCGGTTGCATATCTACCAAAATCTCTTTATAGCTACTGTCAAAACCCAGATTAACCATGCCCTCAAGGGTAGTTATAGCCGCAAGGTTTCCTAAAATGCGGTGTTTCCCGATATCGGAATAGTCGCTGGAAAAGACCTCGGCGATCTCAACGCTTGTGGCCAGACTATCCACTTGGTCCGGTAATTTAACATCGGGCATAAAGGGGAATGCTTCATCTAATGCTTCATCAGTACATAACAAGCGCATTTCCAGAGAATCTCCTGCTCGGAAGTAATCATTCTCATAAATAGTTGTTTTACCTTGCTCCCGATCAGGATTAGTTGGATATGCCGCTATACCATAAGAGACACCGCCGCCATCACCATAATATGTCACTTCCATAAGCGGAACATTGACAACGACCGAACGGCCGGCATCGATTGCTGCCAGATCTACCTGGCTCACAGCTTTGTAATCAAGAATTTCCCGGAGCGCATCCGAGGGCACGGCCAATAAAGTGAAAGGTACGAATTCTGTCTCAAACTCATACTTTTCCTTGATCCGATAATATAGGTCAGCATCAATATGTCCGCCATAACCATCGGGCCCCGGACTTATAAAGCCCAAAGGTCCCCAACCGTCCATAATAAAATAAGGTGTGGCCTCTCTGATCTCAAGATTCAAATTAAGCTCTTTGACCCCCAGTACCTTGTCAACCCCAGGCAGTTTTCTGATCAGACCCAGATCATTTTCCGAAAAAGCCGGTCGCTGATAAGTACAGTTAATGAATGGGGCAGGATAAAAACTGTGCCGCAAGATATAATCATTTTTGTATTCCTCTCCTTGGTTCATTTTGATCTGAAGCAAACCTCCCGCATACATAGCAATCGCCAGGCACAGAGCCAGGAAAAGGCTGATCCCAGGCAAGCGCGCACTATAAAGCCTGGTATTCCTGGCTGCCAGCAGCCGGCCGGGAGAGAAATAACTCTTGCTGACCACTTTATGCCGCTTGAGCTTGCGCACCAGATCGATATTGCGTATCGCCTGCATCGGAGGGATCCGTGACACTTTGATCACCTGACCGATATTAGTCATAAATATCACAAGAAAACTAAAAGCTGCGATCCCCAGCAATAACAGAGGATGAAAAAACAAGTTAAAGTTTGCCGGCAGATATCTACCCGCAAACTTGAGCATAAGCACTGCCAATAATATGGCCGGCGGAATAGTCAGAGTAGTTATGAACAATGTCTCTTTCATATGAAGAGCAACGATCTGCCTTCTGGTTGCGCCTACCGCTCGCATCATAGCGATCTGCCTGCTCTTGCTGTCCAGAACAGAGCGCATACTATTGCGGGTACCAAAGACAGCTGCCAGGATAAAAGCGCAGGCTGAGATCACAATCAAATTAATTGGCATTACATGACCAAATCCCCAATACATATCCAATATAGACACACCCACACTCATTGTATACATCTCGCGCTCGGAGCTGATATTTAGCCCTGTAAGACCAAACTTTTGTCTGATAGATTCGCTGGGCCATCCTTTTATTTCCGACAGAAACGATTTGTCGAGGCTGGAATAGATCACAAAAGCCGGGACTGTACCGGCTGCCAATGGTTCTGCCGCAGCTACATAAGCCAAAGGGATGCGCCCATACCCAATCTCGCCGGGATGTGTCAGACTATTCATGATGGATGCGTTTTTGTCTTTGACAATGCCTACAACCGCATAGGTTTTTTCTACAGGTTCCTGCGATGAAAACTTGTCCGTTCCGGTTAGAAAATACATAGGAACAATTATCTCGTCCCCTAACCCGGGACTTTTGCCAAGTGCACGCAAGGCCTCAACCTCTAAAGCGATTTCCCCCGCCGTTTCCGGCATGCGTCCGCTAAATAACTCAAGTTGCAGATACTCCTTTGCTCTGGCGTCGAGGCTGGCTACTGCATATGGACCATTATAGAAGCCAGACACATGCTCATCCGGCTGAACATAGCCGATAACTCTGGCCACTCCATAGTCAGTAACTATGCCGTCTCGGACAAATTCTTGAA
>JAAZGH010000123.1 GCA_012511325.1 Clostridiales bacterium
ACAAAACCGAGTACGAACAGGGGCGATTCGCTGTGGCCAACGAGGAAGTGCAGACGGCTGAAATAGAGGCTATTGACCAGATTGCCAAAATGTCGCCGTCAGTGAATCTGATTTTGTTTTCCGGAGTGGCCTTAGTATTGATCTACGGCGCCCGCCTGGTCAATGACGGGCTGATCCAGACCGGAACTGTAATGGCTTTTCTGTCATATTTTATCCAGATCACAAATTCATTAATGGCTATGAATAGGATGGTCAATGTCTATAATCGCGCTGTTGCTTCCGAGAAGAGAATCGCTGAAGTTTTAGCATTGCCGACTGATGCCAATCAGGTCGTTGCCGCCGATCAGATACAGCGACTCCCCGATCCCGATCCACAAGTGCCTGAAGTGGAGTTTCGCAATGTCAGCTTCAGCTATCTGGGACAGAGAGCCGATCTGAATCAGATCAGCTTTCAGCTGTTCCCGGGAGAAACACTTGGAATTATGGGTGCTACCGGCTCCGGTAAGAGTACCGTTATACGACTTTTGCTGCGGCAATATGAACTGACATCAGGTGAGATTTTGGTCAGGGGCATTGATCTGCGGCGGATTCCGCCGGCGCAGCTGCGCGGTTTATTCGGCTGCGTATTCCAGAACGATTTCCTCTTCGCCGGGAGCATTGCGGAGAATATTGACTTCGGGCGCGGTCTGGATGAGGACCGGATCAGCCGGGCCGGCGAAATTGCTCAAGCAGCTGATTTTATAGCTGATAAGGAAGGACTTGCCTTTGAACTGGCTGCCAAAGGGGTTAATCTTTCCGGCGGCCAAAAACAGCGATTGTTGTTAAGCCGCGCTTTTGCCGGAACCCCGGAAATACTGATTCTGGATGATGCCTCCAGCGCTCTGGATTTCCGGACTGATCAGAAGCTGCGCGCTGCGCTGAGGCTTCACTTCCCACGGACAACGCAGATAATCATTGCCCAGCGCATCAGTTCCATCAGGCAGGCAGACCGGATCATGTTTCTGGATAAAGGATCGCTGCTGGCTCTGGGCACTCATGATGAACTGCTTGCTTCCTGCCCGCCCTATCGGGAGATAGCCGAATTGCAGATGGGATCCGCGGCTGAAATTGCTTGAGAGGCAGAAAGAATCGGCATATGCAAAGAGAAGAGATTGAACTGAAACCTAAAAATTATCGCAAGACACTGGCCGGGATTCTGAAATATGTCCGCCCTGAGGCCCCGAGGCTGTTGTTGGCTGCCGTTTTGGTCTTTGCCGCCAATATTCTGGCCTTGATCGGTCCTCGCCTCAGCGGCGAAGCCATTGACGCCATGGGTATTTTGCCCGGGCAGGTGGACTACAAGACTACCGTAACCAAAGCGCTGTTCATGCTGGCTTGCTATGCCGGCTCGGCCGTGCTGAACTATCTGCTGGTACGTCTAATCGTGCGTCTGTCTCAGAAGATAATCAGGAATATGCGTCAGGACACTTTTAACAAAATTGTCGAACTGCCCTTATCCTACATCGATACGCATCAGGCCGGTGATCTGGTGTCAAGGATCTCCTACGATCTGGATGTAGTCAGTCAATCGCTTTCACATGATATGGTGCAAATTGCAGCGAGTATTCTGGCTGTAGCAGGCTCTCTGATAATGATGATCAGCCTTTCTCTCAGCCTGTCTTTGATCTTCCTGCTGATCGTGCCTGCAACGGTTATCTTTACTATTTATCGCATCAAGAAGACCCGACCGCTGTTCCGGCTCAGATCCAAAAAACTAGGCGAGATGAACGGCTATGTCGAAGAAATCCTCTACGGTCAAAAGACTATCCAAGCTTATGATCAGGAGGACTATTTCGCAGACCGCTTCGGTGAAATCAATGCGGACAGTATCGAAGCCTATTATAAAGCGGATTATCAGGCAGCCATGAACGGCCCCTCGGTGACTTTGATCAGCAATCTCTCCCTCGCCTTGGTCTCCATGTTCGGAGCTTTGCTCTTCCTGCAAGGCCGGGTCAGTCTGGGAAATCTTACCTCGTTTATTCTCTATTCGCGCAGATTTTCCGGCCCCATCAACGAGGCAGCTGCCATCTTGGCTGAGCTCCAGTCCGCGCTGTCGGCGGCAGAACGTGTTTTCACACTGCTTGAACAGCCCTCGGAGCCGCCGGACAAAGTTGATGCAACGGAACTGCAGAATGTCAAAGGCGAGGTGAAATTCCGCAATGTCAGCTTCTCTTATCTCCCGGATGCGCCGGTACTGAAGAATATAAACCTGTGCACAAAACCCGGCTCTCTGACAGCTATCGTGGGGCCGACAGGCTCAGGCAAGACCACCCTGATCAATCTGTTGATGCGTTTTTACGATCCGGATGAGGGCTGTATTCTGATTGACGGCCAGCCGGTACAGGATGTAACACGACGGAGTCTGCGCCGATCGTTCGCCATGGTTTTGCAAGATACCTGGCTGTTTAAGGGCACGATCAGGGACAATATCGCTTATGGGCGGCCGGAAGCGACTTTAGAGCAGATAAGAGCCGCTGCCGAAGCGGCCCATATTGATAGTTTCATCACCGCTCAGCCGGAAGGTTACGACAGTATCATCAGTGACGGCGCGGAGAATCTCTCACAAGGGCAAAAGCAGCTTTTAACCATTGCCAGAGCCATGTTGCTGAACACACCGCTGCTGATTCTGGACGAAGCAACTTCCAATGTGGACAGCAGGACTGAAATTGCTATTCAGGATGCCATGAACAAACTGATCGTGGGGCGCTCTTCCTTTGTGATCGCCCATCGGCTCTCAACAATCCGGAAGGCGGATAATATCATCTTAATTGCTGACGGCCAAATTGAAGAGCAAGGCACGCATCAAGAACTGCTGGCCCGGGGCGGTGCTTATGCCAAGCTTTATCAGGCTCAATTCGCCTGATTTAGGCGTGAGGGAAATTTAAGAAGCGATACCGCCTGTCCTGATTGTCTTGATTGACGGGCTCAGTCTGCGTTTGAATCAGGTTTCGCGATTAGAGAAGAATTCGAATTACTATCCGTCATATTGATCCGTCAAATAGGCCCTGAATTCATTTTCAAAATAGCGAGTAGGAAAATCTTCCAGACCTATCAGGCGATTATCATCTGTCTTATAACCGAAATAGGATACTTTGCTGACTACTTTGACACCTTTAATCTCAAGTTCATAATCATTCTTGATATCGCTTAAGCGTCTGGCCAACTCGGACAAATCTATCATTTTAATCTCCGGCTGCGCGGCAACAAAGGCAGTAACCAGCAATGCCCTCTGACTGATGCCGCTATTGACGTGTCCTGCGGCCGTCATGCGGATAAAAAGTTTAACACCTATCACTTTGCCGTCTTTGACTATCATCTCATGCCGCGGCACCGGATTCTCTTTATCTGTCAGCAGATCTCCGTCTGCTTCGTGCCAGTAGCCATCAGCATCAAGATAGAAGCCCGTTTTATTGCCGGAACGGACAAGCATTTCGTTGACATTTTCCGCATATTGCAGCGGCGTGATCTCGCCTCTATGCAACGGATACTGAGCTGCCTGATAGATCGTCGGCAAACCAAGGAAGAGCACCACTAACGCCAGCAGGCATACTGCCAAGCCTCTCCAGGCTTTAGTGCTCTTAATCTTGTAAGAATGCTTCTGCTCCCAAAGCAAAGCCTTGCCGGCTGCGCAGTTTCTTCTGGCCCAAGACAGATTGAGCAGATTGAAAATCAGTACATTAAATCCCATGCCGTCAGCAAAAACCTGGAAGGTTCTGCGCCAGGAATCTTTCAGGCTGAGCTTTTCGCCCTCGTCCGTCCGCAGCACCAGACCCATCACCGCCTTGCCCGGCGTGGTACCGACCAGTGAAAGCAACAATGGCTCTGCAATCAGCATAATTGCCATTACACCCATCGTGTCCAAATACATCAGGAGCAAACCACGCATAATCTTGCCGCGCAGCAGAATCAAAATCAGATAATTCCAGATCACATAATAAATTGACCAGTCCAAAAGTCTGGCCACGAACCTGCGACCGGG